>CAYXJM010000303.1:0-3890 GCA_964465455.1 uncultured Klebsiella sp. | reverse complement strand
TCGTCGATGCCCCAGCACAGAGCGACCGTACCGTCGACGCCCCAGTCCTCGAGCTGGCGGTAGACGTCGTGCGTGGGCGCCGTCTCGGGAATCACGAAGCGGCGGAAGTTGCCGTGGTCGGTGCCGCCGGCATCGAGGTGCCGGGCGCGCTCCTCCTCGAGCTGGCCGAGCAGCGCGTGGATCTCCTCCATGCCGTAGTTCATGCCGAGCCAGCCGTCGTTGCGCGCGGCGCGGCGCAGCGCCGCGCGCGACTTGCCGCCGACCCACACCGGGATGCGCTGCGTCGGCTGCGGTTGCTGCCCCACCGTGGGGAAGCTGAAGTGCCTGCCCTCGAAGGCGCATTCGCCGCTTTCCCAGAGGCGGCGCATGATCGCGAGCATCTCGTCCATGCGCGCCCCGCGCGTGCGGAAATCCGTCCCCATGATGCCGAACTCGTCCTCGCACCAGCCGGCGCCGACGCCGAAGTCGAAGCGGTAGTCCGACTGCGCGCACAGCGTGGCCACCTGCTTGGCCACCGTGAACGGCTCGCGCATCGGCAGCACGTAGATGTAGGTCATGACGCGCAGGCGCTCTGTCACGGCCGTGATCGTGGCGGCCGTGACGAAGGGGCAGGGGAAGCGCGTGTCGTGCTCGATGTGACGGCGCCCGGAAGGGTGCACCGCCTTGTAGCCCGCGGGCATCGCGACGTGGTCGGGCAGCGCGATGCCGGCGAAGCCCATCTGCTCGGCGGCGCGCGCGAGCGCCTTTATCTGTTCGTTGCCCTCGTGGAAGATCCCGAGCCAGTACTCCATCGTCCGCTCCTGTCGTTCAGGGAAGTGTGTGTTCACGCCGCCCGGCGGCACCGCAATTCCTCCAGCCCGCCCGGGCGCAGCGGCGTGCGCCGCCGGTGAGCCGAGGCGTCGAGACCGGCGAAGGCGGTCCACAACAGCTGCAGGGTATCTCCGTGCGCCACCAGCAGGATGCACCGCGCGCTGTGCACCGCCTCGAGCTCCCCGATCAGCGCCACGGTGCGCGCGCGTACCGCCACGGCGGGCTCGACGTCGTGCAGGCGGTGGGCGGGATCGCGCGCGTCGGCGGCCCACACGGCCTCGTAGCATGCGGCGGGGCGGTCCTCGAGCGTGCCGAAGCCTCTTTCCCGCAGGCGCGCGTCCACCGCCACCGGTTCGTCGCAGCCGAGCGTCGCGTGCGCGATGTCGGCCGTCTGCCGGGCGCGCAGGAACGGCGAGCTGACGACGAGCGGCGTGCCGTGGCGCCACCGGGCCAGGGTCTCGAGCACCTCGATGCGTCCGCCCGGCGTGAGACCGAACGCGCGTTGGCCACGCCGCGGATCGCTCACGATGATCCCGCGCGCGTTGGCCCGGCTGCTGCCGTGACGCAGGGCGAAATAGCGGTTGCGCAAGGCGGGTGCCGGCATGGTCTCAGGACGGTCCGGTGCGCGTCAGCTGCCCCACCAGAGGCAGCGCCATCGAGGGGTAGTCGGTGATGATGCTGTGCACGCGCATGCGGTGCAGGTTGCGTATCGTGGCAGGGTCGTTGACGGTCCAGACCGATACCTCGATCCCGCGCCTCCAGGCGCCGAGCCGCAGCGCCGGCGTGCAGGTGTAGAGGTTCGCCGCGACCATGCGGCAGCCGAGCTTTTCGGCCGTCGGCAGCGGGTCCATCTTCGTGCTGACATAACCGCGCGAGACACGCGGCATGAGCCGGCGCGCGCAGTCCAGCACCTCGATGTCAGACGACGTGACCACGACGCGCGAGCGCGCGCGCAGTCGCGTGAGCACATCGTGCAGCGCCGCGATGGTCGGTTGCAGCCGGTCGGCCCGCGCGGGCCGCTTGATCTCGATCTGCCACGATTCCGTGCGCGGCAGCGCGCGCATCACGGATTCGAGCGTCGGCACGCCTTCGCGTCGCGGCCACGGCGGCGCGTTGCGTCGCGCGTCGAGCGCGGAGAGTTCCGCGCTGCCGAGCGACGCGACCAGGGCGCGGTGGCCGGTCGTGCGATGCAGGCGCGCGTCGTGCACGACCACGAGGCGGTCGTCGGCCGCGAGTTGCACGTCGAGCTCGAAGCGCCGTACGCCGCGCTCCCACGCATGCCGGAAGCCGCCGAGCGTGTTTTCGGGCGCTTCGCCAGCCGCACCGCGGTGTCCGTAGACGTGCATGACGGGGACTTCCCGGCCGGGCTCAGCCGATGTTGGCCTGGCCGCCGTCGAGCCCGATCGTCTGGCCGTTCACGTACTTCGAGTAGTCCGAGCACAGCACCGCGACGAAGCGGCCGATGTCCTCCTCGCAGTCGCCGACACGGCCCATCGGCAGCGTCTTGAAGAAGGCCTTGGCCTCCTCGGGGTTCTTCTCCATCCACCACACCAGGCCCGGCGAGCTGGCGTGCGGCAGGATCACGTTGGTGCGGATGTTGTCCTTGCCCCACTCGCAGGCCGCGGCGCGCGTGAGCTGGCGGATCGCGTCCTTCACCGCGGCGTAGGCGCCGTACCCGCTCATGTCCCAGCGCCTGGTGGCCGAGCTCGCGAGGTTGACGATGGAGCCGTCGCCCTTCAGGTACGGATAGCAGAGCTTCATCAGGCGCATGGTGGCCAGCGGGCCCGACTGGAATCCCGCCTCGAAGGCCTCGTCGCTCACGGCGAACAGCTCGCCGTTGGGCACTTCCTGCGCGTTGTTGACGAGGATGTTGACGCCGCCGAAGCGGTCGACCACGGTCTTCACGCAGGCTTCGAGCGACTCGAGGCTCTTCACCTCGCACTGCACGGGCAGCGCGGTGCCGCCGCGGCGCTCGATCTCGGCGACGGTCTTCTCGAGCTTCGCCAGCGTGCGTCCCGTGACCGCCACTCGCGCGCCTTCGGCCGCCAGGGCGAAGGCGATGCCCTGGCCAACGCCCTGGCCGGCGCCGGTGACCAGCGCGATCCTGTTGTCGAGCAAGCCCATGATGTCTCTCCTGCGTGCAATGAATGGGGGCCGCGGATGATAGGCGCCGGGCGTGCCCGGCGCCTCCCCCGATCGGGCTAGAGCTTCTGCAGGAACCCGGCGCGGATGTCCTTCTTCAGGATCTTTCCCGTGGCATTGCGCGGCAGCTGCTCGGCGCTCACCTCCACGTAGTGCGGCACCTTGAAGTGCGCGAGGTGCGCGGCTGCGAAGCGGCGCACGTCCTCGGCGCTGAGGCTCTCGCCCGGCTTGACGTGGACCACGACCGCGAGCTGCTCGCCGAGCGCCTCGTCGGGCACGCCGAAGGCTGCGACTTCCTCGATGAGCGGATGCTCGAGCAACGTGGACTCGATCTCGGCCGGATAGATGTTCTCCCCGCCGCGGATCACCATGTCCTTGGCGCGGTCGGACAGGAACAGGTAGCCCTCCTCGTCGAGGTAGCCCACGTCACCGGTGTCGAACCAACCGTCGCGGAATTCGCTGGCATTCGCGTCGGGACGGTTCCAGTAGCCGCTGATCAGCGTCGGCGTCTTGATCCACAGCCGGCCCGGCACGCCCGGCGCGAGCTCGTTGCCCTCCCCGTCGCGCACGCTGAGCTCCACCGTCGGGTGCAGGAACCCCGCCGTCCCGGGCTTCTCGAGGAACGGGCGGCCGGTGCTGGCGCTGCCGTTGGAATTCGTCTCCGTCATGCCCCAGCCCGCGCCGGGGTAAGGGGCCTTGATCTTCTCGAGGAAGAGGCGCGCCACCCGCGGCGGCGTGGCCGCGCCGCCGCCCGCGATCGCGCTGAGGCTCGAGGTGTCGTACCGATCGAACAGCGGCGACTCGAGCAGTTCCAGCAGCATGCTCGGGGCGGCGTTCAGCGCCGTCACGCGTTCGCGTTCGATGAGCTCCAGCGCCTTCTGCACGTCCCACTTGTACATCATCACGATGCGCCGTCCGCCGCGCAGCGCGGCGAGGAA
>CAYXJM010000302.1:0-3913 GCA_964465455.1 uncultured Klebsiella sp. | reverse complement strand
TTTTTACGTTGCGCAGATGCCGGATTCGTGGCGGGTGCGGCGGGAGCCCCGCCCTTGTCCGGATGAATCCGGACCTACGGAGGCAGACGCGCGAGGCGCCGTAGGTCCGGCTTCAGCCGGACACCGCCCGGATGACTCCTGTCCTACCGCGTCTTGGCGATCACGTTGTCGGCGTACCAGCGCATCGTCGCGAGCTTCTCCTCCAGCGAATTGTCGGGCTGCTTCTGGTAGACGTCGCGGAAGGCCACGATCACCTCGTCGACGCCGCGGTCCTCCAGCTGCTTGACGCCGTCCGGCGTGTAGGCCGACGCCCCCATGTTCTGGATCTCGAACGGCTCCTTGTCGCGGCCGAACTCGGCGCGGAAGGCGTGCAGCTTCTTCAGGTAGCCGTCGAGCTCCTCGAGCGTGGTGCCGGCGCTGATCCAGCCGTCGCCGATGCGCGCGGCGCGCTTCAGCGCGGCGTCGGCGTGGCCGCCGATCAGGATCGGCACCGGCTGCGTCGGCACCGGGCAGAGCTTGATAGGCTCCATGTCGAAGATCTGGCCCTTGTAGCCGAAGTACTCGCCGCTCATCAGGCCGCGGATGATCTCGATCATCTCGTCCATGCGCTGGCCGCGCTTCTCCCAGGGAATCTGGCAGGCCTCGAAGTCCTCGGGCCAGGGGCTGAGGCCCACGCCGAGCGCGATGCGGTTGTTGCTGAGCACCGCGAGGCTCGACAGCTGCTTGGCCACGATCGCGGGCTGGCGGATCGGCAGCTTCACCACCGAGGTCGTGATGCGGATCTTCGTGGTCACCGCGGCCGCCGCGGCCATCGCGATGAAAGTCTCGATGAAGGGCACCCCGTCGAGGAAGTCGCGGCTGCCGTCGTCGTTGTACGGGTACTTCGCGTTGCTCTCCTTCGGGTAGCAGATGCTGTCGGGGAACGTGAAGCTGTCGAAGCCGAGCTCTTCGGCCGCGCGCGCCAGCGGCAGGTACTGGTCGGGGGCGGGCATCGAGGCGTGATAGGCAAAGCGCATGGGCGATCCTCTTGCGGGGGCCAGCGACCGTGGAGAGGTGCTGGCGCGTGGTGTGAACAATGGTTTACGGCGGAGACAGCGCGCCGGTTCAGCCCCGGGCACCTTAGCGCAAGCGCGGACGCCCGTGTTAGACAAATGAGACCACCGCGATTGCCGGAGCGCCTCATTCGTTTGCAGCAGGCGCGCCGCGGCCGGCGCGCGGCAGCGGCGCGAGCACTTCGCGCACCATCCGGTCGAGCGCCCCCTGCAATCGCGCGCCCTGCGGCAGTTCGCCGGGAAAGGACTGCCGCGCGGTGCCCTCCCAAGCCAGCGCGCCGCCACCGGGGGCGAACAGCAGCACGGTGAGCGTGAGCTCGCGGTAGAAGGCGGTGTCGGCGATGGTGTGGTCCATCGCGCCGGTGCCGTCGTCGCTGCCTCCGCTGCGCCAGCTGCGGCTGTAGTCGGACGGCGAGTCGAGCCGCTTCGCGTTGACGCCGCCGGCGTCGCGCAACGTGTAGTCGATCCCGAGGGCGCGGCTCGCCTCGGGCGGGGCCGGCCGGTAGCCGTGCGCCTGCAGCGCCCCGGCGATGGCGGCGCGGACGGCGCCGTCCAGGCTGCGCGCCGCTTCCGAGGCGCGCGCGTCGGCCGCGAGCGGCGCGCGCAGGAAGCGGAAGCCCTGCGCCGACCCGATCTGCGCCGCGGGCTCGTGGGCCTGGTGCGCCACGCGCAGGTCCGTGCAGGCGCCGAGGCACAGCAGCAGGACGAGCGCCTGCCAGGCGCGCTTACGCCGGTCGCGGGGCGCGACTACACTGGCGCTTCCCGTGCCGCGCCCGATTCTTCCGAGGATGCTCAAAGCGATGACGTCTCCCCTGGTCCGCACCACCGTTCCCGGCCTTACCCTGCGCCAGGCCACGCGCCGCGATGCCGCGCTGGTGCTCGATTTCATCCACCGGCTCGGCGACTACGAGAAGCTCTCCCACGAGGTCGTGGCAACCGTCGCGGACATCGAAGACACCCTGTTCGGCGAGCGCCCCTATGCCGAGGTCGTGATCGCGGAGCTCGATTCCGTGCCGGTCGGCTTCATCCTCTGGTTCACCAACTACTCCACCTTCCTCGGCAAGCCCGGCATCCACATCGAGGATCTCTTCGTGCTGCCGGAGATGCGCGGCCGCGGCATCGGCAAGTGCCTGCTGGCCTGGGTCGCCCGCGTCGCGCACGGTCGTGGCTGGGGCCGCGTGGAGTGGTCGGTGCTCGACTGGAACGAGCCGGCGCTGCGTTTCTACGAATCTATCGGAGCCGAGGCCAAAACGGAATGGGTGCTGCAGCGCCTCGCCGGGGAGGCGCTCGCGCGGCTCGCCGCGCAGTTCCCCGCGCCGGACTGAGCAACGGCCGCCGGTCCCGCCGACGGCCGCACGGCGCGCCCCGCGTGTTGCGCCGCGCGGCGGAGGCATTATGCTGTGGCCAGCCCGCACGCCGCTCGCCATGCGGCGGCGGCACGCCACATCACCGAGGAGGACTCATGCCGGACCTGCAGACCGTTCGCGCGCGCCTGATCGCCAAGCGCGACGAGCTCGAGGAGCGCGTCAGGCGCATCGACGCCGACCTGCGCAAGCGCGAGGAGCCGCTGTCGGCCGATTTCGAGGAGCAGGTCGTCGAGCAGGAGAATCTCGACGCGCTGTATGCCATCGAGCGCGAGGGCCGGGTGGAACTGCAGAAGGTCAACGATGCACTCGCCCGCATCGAGCGCGACGAATACGCGGTCTGCAGCCGTTGCGGCGGCCCGATCGCCGAAGCGCGCCTCGCGGCGCTGCCCTACGCCGACACCTGCATCGGCTGCGCCGACTGAACCGGGAGCACAGAGCATGGCCGTCGAGACACTGAATGCGGAGTCGCTGTTCCGCGCCACCGATGCGCAGGCACTGGGATTCCGCTCGACCGCGGAGCTGCCCGACATCGATTCCGCGATGGGGCAGGACCGCGCGATCGCCGCCATCGAGTTCGGCGTGGGGATCCAGCGCGAGGGCTACAACCTCTACGTCGCCGGCCCGACCGGCATCGGCAAGCGCACGCTGGTCGACCAGCTGCTGGCGCGCCACGCCGGGGAGCGCGGCGAGGCGAGCGACTGGTGCTACGTCAACAATTTCGACGACCCCTCGCGTCCGCGCGCGCTCTCGCTGCCCCCCGGCAAGGGCGTCCAGCTCAAGCGCGACATGGAGAAGCTGATCGAGCGCATGCTGGTCACGGTGCCCAACGTGTTCCGCGGCGACGAGTACCGGCGCCGCATCAGCGACATCCAGGAGGAATACCAGGAGCGCGAGGGCAAGCTCTTCGGCGAACTGAACGAGGAGGCGCGCGGCAAGGGCATGGTGGTGATCCGCACGCCGGGCGGCTACACGATCGGCCCGGTGCGCGACGGCAAGCTGATGACGCCGGCCCAGTTCAACGACATGACGAAGGAGGATCAGGAAAAGGCCAAGGCGATCATCGAGGAGCTGAACCGCAAGCTCAAGACGATCATCGAGAACATCCACGACTGGCAGGAAGAGAGCGTCGAGCGCGTCAAGGCGATCGACAACGAGTTCATCCACGACATCATCGACCCGGTGATGGCGGCGCTGAAGTCGCGCTACCAGATGTATCCCCCGGTTCTCGAGTTCCTCGGCGCGGCGCACCAGGACATGGCCGAGAACATCTGGGACTTCATGCCCAACGAGCAGCAGGAAGGCAACACGCCGCTGCGCAAGAAGATCTTCGCGATGGAGCACCTGCGCTACCACGTGAACGTGCTGGTCGACCACGACGGCGCGACCGGCGTGCCGGTGCTCTACGAGGACAACCCCACGCTGCAGAACGTGATCGGGCGCATCGAGCACATCGCGCAGATGGGCACGCTGGTCACCAACTTCAGCCTGATCAAG
>CAYXJM010000301.1:0-3931 GCA_964465455.1 uncultured Klebsiella sp. | reverse complement strand
CGTGGTGCCGGCGTCACGCAGGCGCTGCAGGACCCCGATGATCCGCCCCATGTCGCGCGGGTGCAGCCCGATGCTGGGCTCGTCCAGGACGAAGAGCGTGTTGACGAGGGAGGTGCCGAGCGCGGTCGTCAGGTTGATCCGCTGCACCTCGCCACCCGAGAGCGTGCGCGACTGGCGATCGAGCGCGAGGTAGCCCACGCCCACCTCCACGAGGAAGCGCAGGCGCGAGCGGATTTCGGCGAGCACCATGGCGGTCGCCTCGTCCTCGCCCGCGGGAAGCCGCAGCCCGTCGACGAAGGCGAGCGCGCGGCTCGCCGGGAGCATCGTGAAGGCGTGGAAATCCAGCCCGCGCTCGCCGCCCGCGGCGCTGCTCGCGATGCGCCACAGCAGCGCGTCGGGCTTCAGGCGCGCGCCGTGGCAGGCGCTGCAGAGGTCGTAGCTGCGGTACTTCGACAGCAGCACGCGGATGTGCATCTTGTAGCTCTTCGACTCGAGGTAGGCGAAGTAGCGCCGCGCGCCGTACCAGACCTCCTGCTCGAAGCCACCCTCGCCCTCGATCACCCAGTCGCGCTGCCCGGGCGTGAGTTCGCGCCACGGCACGTCGAGCGGGATGCCGCGCTTCTTCGCGTAGCGCTCGAGATCCTGCTGGCACTCGCGGTAGCTCTCGGTCTGCCACGGCTTGATCGCGCCCTGGCGCAGGCTGAGCGCCGGATCGGGCACCACGAGCCGCCAGTCGATGCCGATCGAGCGGCCGAAGCCGCGGCAGGTCTCGCAGGCGCCGAGCGGCGAGTTGAACGAGAACGCGCCCGGCGTGGCCGCGGTGTAGGCGATGTCGCAGTGCGCGCAGTGCAGCATGTTCGAGAAGCGCAGCTCGCGCGCCGGTTCCCCCGCCGTGACCGCGAGCTTGCCGCGCCCGAGCCGGAACGCCGTCTCCAGGCTCTCGGTGAGCCGCGAGCGGTTCTCCTCGCGCAGCCGCAGGCGGTCCTGCACCACGACGAGCTGGCCCGCGCCCGCCTCGGCGACGCGCGTGTAGCCCTGGGCCGCCAGCATCTGCGTCATCTTGGCCGCGTCCATGCCGGGCAGCAGCTCGACGCGGAACGTGACGGTTGCCGCCTGCTCGCGCAGCGCCGGATCCGCGAGCAGCCCCGCCGCCACCGCATCGGGGCTGTCGGCGCTCACCGGGCGGTCGCAGCCGCGGCAGTGCAGCGTCGCGGCGCGCGCGTACAGCAGCTTCAGGTAGTCGTTCAGCTCGGTCATCGTGCCCACGGTGGAACGCGAGGTGCGCACCGGGTTGCTCTGCTCGATCGCGATCGCCGGCGGAATGCCGCGGATCGCATCGACCTGTGGCTTGTCCATACGCTCGAGGAACTGCCGCGCGTAGGGCGAGAAGGTCTCGACGTAGCGCCGCTGCCCCTCGGCGTAGATCGTGTCGAAGGCGAGCGAGGACTTGCCCGAGCCGCTCACCCCGGTGATCACCGTGAGCTCGCCGAGCGGCAGCTCGAGGCTCAGGTTGCGCAGGTTGTTCTGGCGCGCCCCTTCGATGCTGATGCTGTCTTCCACGTGGTACCTGCGCTCGTGTGCTGCGGCGGTCGGCGCACCGCCTCCGCGCGATGCGGGGTGCATCTTCGCCGAGCCCCCGCCGGCATTGCAACGGCCGGCGCCGGCGCTTGACGCGGGTCAAGGAAAGGGCTGTCGAGGCTTCAAAGATCGCGCGGCAGGCAGTAAGTTCGGCGCCGACCGCAGACGCCCGCAACGGAGATCGCACAGCATGAACAGGAGCCGGCGCAGAATCGTGATCATGGGCGCGGCCGGGCGCGACTTCCACAACTTCCTGCAGGTGTACCGCGGCGACCGCACGGTCGAGGTCGTGGCCTTCACCGCGGCGCAGATCCCCGGCATCGCCGGGCGCCGCTTCCCGGCCTCCCTCGCCGGCGAGGCCTACCCCGCCGGCATCCCGATCGTCGACGAGCAGTTCCTCGAGCGTCTCGTGACGGAGCACCGCGTCGACGAGGTGGTGTTCTCCTACAGCGACATCAGCCACCTCGAGGTGATGCACCAGGCCTCGCGGGTGCTCGCGAGCGGGGCGAGCTTCACGCTGCTCGGCCCGGAACGCACGATGCTGCGCGCCGCGCGCCCCGTGATCGCCGTGTCCGCGGTGCGCACCGGCTGCGGCAAGTCCCAGGTCGCGCGCTGGCTGGTGCGGCGGCTGCATGCCGCGGGACTGCGGACCTCCGTGATCCGCCACCCCATGCCCTACGGCGACCTCGAGGCGCAGCGCGTGCAGCGCTTCGCCTCGCGCGCCGATCTCGAGCGCGCGCGCTGCACCATCGAGGAGCGCGAGGAATACGAGCCGCACATCGAGCGCGGCGCGGTGGTGTACGCGGGCGTCGACTACGCGGCCGTGCTCGCCGAGGCCGCCCGCGAGGCCGATGTCATCGTCTGGGACGGGGGCAACAACGACTTCCCCTTCGTGCGCCCGGACCTGCACATCGTGCTGCTCGACCCGATGCGCGCCGGCCACGAGACCACGCACCACCCCGGCGAAGCCGTGCTGCGCATGGCCGACGTCGCCCTGATCGCGAAATCCGGCACCGCCACGCCGGCGCAGATCGCGGAGCTCGCCGACAGCGTGCGCCGCGTGAACGCGCGCGCAACGATCCTGCCCGGCGCCTCCCCCGTTACGCTCGAGGGCGCTGCCGGACTCGCCGGCAAGCGCGTGCTGGTGGTCGAGGACGGCCCTACGATCACGCACGGCGGCATGCCACACGGCGCGGGCTGGCGCGCGGCAACAGATGCCGGCGCGCTGGTCGTGGACCCGCGCCCGTGGGCGGGTCCCGAACTGCAGGAATGCTACCGCCGCTACCCGCACATCGGGCCGGTGCTGCCGGCGCTCGGCTACTACCCGGCGCAGATCGACGCGCTGCGCGAGTGCATCGACGCCTGCGACGCCGAGGCCGTCGTGAGCGGCACGCCGATCGACCTCGCGGCCCTGCTCACCGTGAACAAGCCGGTGTTGCGCGCGCGCTACGAGTTCGCCGACGTCGAGAGCCCGGGGCTCGCCGGCGTGCTGCGCCAGTTCCTGCGCGAGCAGCACCTCGCCTGAGCCGATTCCGCGCGAGTCAATCCGGACTTGCATTCCCCCCTGTCCCGTAGGTTCGACTTCAGTCGAACGATGTCCGGCTGAAGCCGGACCTACGGGTGCCTCGTCCGGCTGAAGCCGGACCTACGGGAGCGCTGTCACGAAAGCGTCGCGCCACTGCAAACACCCGGTCACCTGCCGCGGGCATCCTGCGCGAAAACCGCAGGAGCAGACGATGCTGCACGACCCCGGGTTTTCGCTGCGCTACCGCGCGATCTGGCTGTCCGACATCCACCTCGGCTACCGCCACTGCAAGGCGGACATGCTGCTCGAGTTCCTCGGTGCCGTGCGCTGCGACACCATCTTCCTGGTCGGCGACGTGATCGACCTGTGGTCACTCGCCGGCCAGTGGCACTGGCCGGCGTCGCACAGCGCGGTGCTGCGCGCGCTGCTCGAGCGCGCGGAGAACGGCACGCGCGTGGTCTACGTGCCGGGCAACCACGACGAGACCATTCGCGAGTTCGCGGGCAACGCCTTCGGCGGGATCGCGATCGCGCCGCCGTGCGAGCACCTCACCGCCGACGGGCGCCGCCTGCTGGTCACGCACGGCGACGAGTTCGAGCCGCTGATCCGCTGCAGCGCGCTGACCCGCGTGCTGGGCTCCGCGTCCTACAGCGCGCTGCTGCGCCTTAACCGCCACTACAACCACTGGCGCGCCTGGCGCGGCCAGCCCTACTGGTCGCTCGCGACCGCGATCAAGAACCGCGTCGGCAACGCGCGCCGCGCGATCGAGGCCTTCGAGCTCGCCGCGCTCGACTACGCGCGCGCGCACGGCTTCGACGGCATCGTCTG
>CAYXJM010000300.1:0-3935 GCA_964465455.1 uncultured Klebsiella sp. | reverse complement strand
GCGACACGGTGGCCCTGCTGTACAACTCGGCCAACAACGACGAGCGGCAGTTCGCCGACCCCGACCGCTTCGACATCACGCGCGACATCCAGGGGCGTCACATCGCCTTCGGCGGCGGCATCCACGCCTGCCTCGGCGCGCCGCTCGCGCGGCTGGAGATCCGCGTGGCCTTCGAGGAGATCCTGGCGCGCTGGCCGGGTTTCACCGTCCATCCGGAGCGCGGCGAGCGCTACTTCAATCCGTTCACCCAGGGCTATCGCCGGTTGCCGATGCGGCTTGCGCGCTGAGCCGGTCCCGGAAAAAGAAAAGGCGGCCCGGAGGCCGCCTCGTGCGCTGACCGCTTCCGGTCAGCGGTAGTTGTAGACGACGTCGAGGCCGTAGGTGCGCGGCTCGCCGTAGACGTTGCCCGCGAAGCCGAGCGATCCGAAGTCGATGCCGTACTCGCGGTACTCCTCGTCGGTCAGGTTCTTGCCCCACAGCGAGACGCGCAGCGCGCCCTCGTCGCCGCCGACCGCGATGTCGTTCAGGCTGAGGCGCCCGTTCACGAGGGTGCGGTCGTCGGCCGAGTCGTAGCGGTTCTGCAGCGGCTGGAACACGTACTCGTCCTTGTAGGCCACGTCGAGTCGCGCCGACAGCGCGCCGAAGCTGAAGGGCTCGAAGTCGTACTGCACGCCGAGCGAGGCGGAGTTCTCCGGCGCCTGCTGCATCGTGGTGTTCTTCGAGACGTCCTCGAGCTGGTCGGTGGCGGGGTTCAGCGCCACGTACTCGTTGAACTCGGTGTCGAGGTAGCCGTAGGTCGCCTCGATCGTGAGGCCGTCGACCGGCACCAACGCGACGTCGAACTCGATGCCCTGCAGCGTGCCTTCACCGGCGTTCACGAGCCGGCTCGACGCGCCGCCCGATCCCGCCTCGAACTGCGCGATCTGGATGTCGGTGTAGTCGTTGCGGAACACCGCGGCGTTCAGGCGCAGGCGGTTGTCGAGCAGCTCCGACTTGAGGCCCAGCTCCCAGGTCTCGACTTCCTCTTCCTGGTAAGGCGTCTGGAACGAGGCGACGTTGCTCGCGCGCGCGTTGAAGCCGCCGCCGTTGTAGCCGGTGGCGTAGGTGAGGTAAACGCTCACCTCGTCGGTGAGGGCATATTTCGCGTTCGCCAGGTAGCTCAGGTTGTCCCACTGGTCGTCGCCCTTGATCGGCGCGTCCTTGGTGTAGCCGGCGATGTTCTGGCTGTAGAGGAAGGCGTTCTTCTCGTCTTCCGTGTAGCGCAGGCCGAGCGTCAGGTCGAACTGCTCGGTGATCGCGTAGGTCGCCTGGCCGTAGGCCGCCCACGATTCGGTCTTCTGCCCGTAGTACAGGTCGACCATGCCCGGGATGTAGGCATCGTCCGCGCCGGGGATCGGCAGGCGCTGCGTGCCGACGCAGAGGTAGCCGCCGTACTCGGCCGGGCAGAAGCCCGCCTGGTCGTACAGCGAGCCGATGCCGGGCGTGTACGCGCCCTGCGGCGCGATGAAGGCGATCGGCAGCGCGAAGCTCTGCGGGTTGTCCTGCTCGACCTTCTCCTCGTAGGCGAACAGGCCGCCGGTGTAGTGCAGGCGCTCGTCGAAGGCGTTGCCGATCAGCTGCAGCTCGTGCGACTCCATGTCGATCAGGCCGACGTCGATGGCCGCGGTGAAGCCGGGCGTCGGGATCTCGCCGTTCTGGCCGGCGAACACGCCGTAGAACAGGTCGCGCGCCGTGTAGGCGCCGCCGTCGAGGTCGGTGCTCTCGTAGCCCTGGTCGGTCTTGCGCTTGCCGTAGATGTACTTCACGGCCAGCTCGTCGGTCGCCTGCCATTCCGCCGTGAAGTTGTGGCCCTTCACCTCGAGCCACTCGTCGGTGACGGAGTCGAGCTCGTAGTTGCGGCGACGCTCCTTCGGATCGCCGATGGTCGCCGCCATCTGCTGGTACAGCGAGCCGCCGTAGGCCTGGAAGTCGAAGGGCGACTGGGTGCCGTCGTAGTTGTAGAGGTGGTCGTGCACCTTGACGACCTGGAACGGGGCCGGCACGCCGTTGTTGTCGGTGTTGTCGTAGGAGTAGTCGAGCGTCAGCGTGTCGGTCGGCGTCCAGCGCAGCGCGATGCGGTAGGCCTCGTTGTCCTCGGAGCCGAGACTTCCCTCGACGCTAGTGGCAGGCTGCTGCGGCGTGCCGCGGTAGTCGTTGTCGGCCCAGCCGTCGCTCTGCATGCGGTTGTAGGAGAGCTTCGCGGCCACGTTGGCGACGGCCGGCAGGTCGACGCTGGCGCCGTAGCGCTCGTAGCCGAAGTTGCCCACCGAGCCTTCGACCTTGGCGCCCAGCTCGCCGCTCGGCTTCTTCGTGGTCACGTTGACGGCGCCGCCCGTGCTGTTGCGCCCGAACAGCGTGCCCTGCGGGCCGCGCAGCACCTCGATGCGCTCGAGGTCGGCGACGTCGAACACCGCGCCCACGGTCTTGCTCATGAACACGCCGTCTATATAGAAGCCGACCTTCGGGTCCGCCGTCAGCGCGGTCTCGTTCTGGCCCACGCCGCGGATGTTGATGTTCATGTTCGAGTTCGACGAGGGCTGCTTCTGGATCGTGACGTTCGGGGCGAAGTCGGCGACCTGCGACACGTCGAACACGCCGAGGTCGCTCATCTTGCCGGCCGTGAAGGCCGTGATGGCGATCGGGGTGTCCTGCAGCGATTCCTCGCGGCGCTGCGCGGTGACCACGACCTCTTCGAGCCCGGCCGCGCGCGGGGCGTCCTGCGCCGCGGCGGGCAGGGTGAAGCCGCTGGCGACGGCGAACGCGAGCGCAGAGGCGCGGAAAGAGCGGGGGGCCGGAAGGGTCTTGTTCACGTTGGATCCTCGGTGTGGCAACGGCGGCGCATTGTTTCCGCTGCCGGGGGACGCGGCCGAGGGCATCGCGGATCAAGAGGGGGACATTTCAGCTCACGGCCGCCGCGGCCGGGCGCCGCGCACCGGGCGGGCTCAGAACCCGAACAGCTCTCCGAGCACCGCCGCGGTGTCGATGTCGAGGCGGCGGTAGCCGTCCGGCACCTCGAACAGCGCCGGGTCCTGCGCGCCGACCCTGAGCTCGCGCAGCTCGGTCTCGATCAGGCGCGTGCGCCCGCTGCGGTCGGTGACCGGGAACTGCTGCTTCACGTGCACGCCGGCCTTGTTCTGCCAGAAGAAGCCCTGGTGCTGGCCGCCGTTGCGGGTCTGGAACACGGCGCGGTACTTCATCGCGCTCTGGCCCGCCACGCTCTCCTCGCCGAGCGGCTCGCTGGAGACGATGCGCACGTTGGCCGGCGTGTCCATGCCCGAGACGTCGGCCTCGGCGTAGACGCCCATCTGCGGCACCAGCTGCCAGGCGAGGTTGCGGTCGCTGCGCAGGATCACGGTCACGTCCACGCCGCCGACGTTGGCGCTGATGCGCTCGCTGAGCCGCGTGTGGTTCACCCGGGTCGCGAACTCGCGCCCGTCGAGGCGCACGATGCGGGTCGCGGAATACGCGGTGTCCTCGATCAGCGCCTGCGCCGGCAGCGCGGCGAGGCAGGCGAGCAGCACGGTGCCCAGCAATTGCCACGGTTTCATCGGTCGCTCCGTCACGGCGGGTGGGCCACCAGTATATGGTCGCCCCCGCGCGCGCCGGCCGGAGTGCGAAATCCTGCCGCGTTTGCCATCGCCGCGATTCCGGGGTAATTTCGCCGCCCTCCTTTCATTACCCAGCGAGCGGATGCCGGCATGGCGCAGTACGTGTACACGATGAACCGGGTGGGCAAGGTGGTGCCCCCGAAACGCGAGATCCTGAAGGACATCTCGCTGTCCTTCTTCCCCGGCGCCAAGATCGGCGTGCTGGGCCTGAACGGCTCGGGCAAGTCGACGCTGCTGCGCATCATGGCCGGCGTGGACACCGACATCCTCGGCGAGGCGCGCGCGCAG
>CAYXJM010000299.1:0-3945 GCA_964465455.1 uncultured Klebsiella sp. | reverse complement strand
CAGATCTGCTCCGGGCCGGTCAGCGCGGCGAGCCGCCCGAGCAGCACGGCGTCGCCGCCGATCGTGCGCGCCTCCATCAGCGCGGTCGCGATCGTGATGTCGCCCGCGGCGACCTCGCGGCACTCCTCCAGCGTGCGCACGCTGTGGCCGATCGCGAGGCGCGTGTCCCACAGGAAGGTGATGAACGACTCCAGCGCCGCGGCGTGCCGTTCCTTCAGGGACTCGTCCGCGAGCAGCACCAGCAGATCGATGTCGGAATAGGGGTGGAGCTCGCCGCGACCGTAGCCGCCGACGGCGAGCAGCGCGATACCCGCCTCGCCGGCCAGCCCGAAGTGGCTCCAGAGGCAGCCGAGCAGGTCGTCGAGGCGCAGCGCCCGCTCGCGCACCAGGGTGCGGATGTCCTCGCCCGCGACGAAGCGCGCGTCGAGGTCGGCGCGCACGCGCGCCAGCTGTTCGCGCACGGTCGGCAGCAGCGGCGCGCCGCCGGCAAGCTGCCCGGCCAGTTCCCCGGCGCTGCGGGGCGGGGCGGTGTCCGCCATGGATCAGGCGGTGCGCCAGGGTTCGCCGCGCCGTGCGGTCAGCACCTCGCAGCCGTCGGCCGTCACCAGCAGCGTGTGCTCCCACTGCGCGGACAGCCGCCCGTCCTTGGTCTCCACCGTCCAGCCGTCGCGCTGCGAGAGCTTGGTGTGGCGCTTGCCGGCGTTGATCATCGGCTCGATCGTGAACGTCATGCCCTGCTGCAGCTCCATGCCGGTGCCGGGGCGGCCGTAATGCAGCACCTGGGGCTCCTCGTGGAACTGGGCGCCGATGCCGTGGCCGCAGTACTCGCGCACCACCGAGTAGTAATTGCCCTCGGCGTGCTGCTGGATGACGTGGCCGATGTCGCCGAGCCGGGCCCCGGGGCGCACGATCGCGATGGCGCGGTAGAGGCACTCCTGCGTGATCCGCACCAGGCGCTCGGCGTGCGGCTCGACCTTGCCCACCAGGAACATCGCGCTGGTGTCGCCGTGGTAGCCGTCCTTCAGCACCGTGATGTCGACGTTGACGATGTCGCCGTGCTTGAGCACGCGCTTGTCGCTCGGGATGCCGTGGCAGACGACCTGGTTCACCGAGGTGCAGATCGACTTCGGGAAGCCGTGGTAGTTCAGCGGCGCCGGGATCGCCTGCTGCACGCCGACGATGTACTCGTGGCAGATGCGGTCGAGTTCGCCGGTGCTGACGCCGGGCTGCACGTGGGGCGCGATCATTTCGAGCACGTCGGCCGCGAGGCGGCAGGCCACGCGCATCCGTTCGATCTCGACCGGGGTCTTGATGAATCCCGGCATCGGGTTCGGCTGGCTTCTCATGCTGGTGTCGGGTTCCCGGGTGGAGTGCATTGGCGCTGGACTGCGGGGGGACGGACCGATTGTAAACCATTCGCAATTGCCGGCGCGCCCCGCGCGGGCGCTCCAGGACTGTCAATAATGGCCGCGCCCGGTGTCCCGGCTTCTGTTCCCGGGGCGGCTGTGGTATAAAGCCGCCCGCTTCGCCGGGGACTCGTTCCCGCGGAGCGGGATGCCGCCGCGGCGGCCGTTGCCATCCGGCACGGCGCCGGACGAGCGGGTCCGAACGTCACACATGCACCGGCACATGGCTGGGGTGCCCGTCGATACGCCAGGCGTAGCGGGTCAGACCATGGGGTGCATGGAGGATCAACCCTGAGAGTACAAGGTGAAACCATGACTACCGTTTCCATGAAGGAAATGCTGCAGGCTGGCGTCCATTTCGGCCACCAGACCCGCTACTGGAACCCGAAGATGAAACAGTACATCTTCGGCGCCCGCAACAAGGTCCACATCATCAACCTGGAGCACACGGTTCCCGCGTTCAACAACGCGCTGGAGTTCGTGCAGCAGCTGGCCTCCAACAAGAACCGCCTGCTGTTCGTCGGCACCAAGCGTTCGGCGAGCAAGATCATCCAGGAAGAGGCGCTGCGCGCCGGCATGCCCTACGTGAGCCACCGCTGGCTCGGCGGCATGCTGACCAACTACAAGACCATCCGCGCCTCGATCAAGCGCCTGCGCGAGCTCGAGCAGCAGAGCCAGGACGGCACTTTCGCCCGCCTGACCAAGAAGGAAGCGCTGATGCGCACGCGCCTGATGGCCAAGCTCGAGCAGAGCATCGGCGGCATCAAGGACATGGGTGGCCTGCCCGACGCGATCTTCGTCGTCGACGTCGACCACGAGCGGATCGCGGTCACCGAGGCCAACAAGCTCGGCATCCCGGTCATCGGCGTCTGCGACAGCAACAGCGACCCGGAAGGCATCGACTACCTGATCCCCGGCAACGACGACTCGATCCGCGCGATCAAGCTCTACGTGTCCGCGGTGGCCGACGCGTGCGTGGCCGGCCGCCAGGAAGGTGGCGTCGCGGCCCGCGACGAGTTCGTCGAGCTGGGCGCCGACGCGCAGAACGGCTGATCGCCTGCTGCCGGCCTGCCGCTGGCGGCCGGCATCGTGTCGATTGCGGCGGCCCGGTGGCCGCCGCTTTCGCTTGCATAACCTGTTTTTTCGGAGGACATCGGGATGGCTGATATCACGGCTGCTATGGTGAAGGACCTGCGCGAGCGCACCGGTCTCGGCATGATGGAGTGCAAGAAAGCGCTGGTCGAGGCGAACGGCGACATCGAGCTCGCCATCGAGGAGCTGCGCAAGTCGAGCGGCATGAAGGCGGCCAAGAAGGCCGGCCGCACCGCGGCCGACGGCGTGGTCTGCGTGCGCGTGGCGGAGCCCGGCTACGGGCTGCTGCTCGAGGTGAACAGCGAGACGGATTTCGTGGCTCGCGACGAGAATTTCCTGGGCTTCGTCAACAAGGTGGCGGACCAGGCGCTGGCGAGCCGCAGTGACGACGTGGCGGCGCTGATGGGCGGTGCGCTGGAAGCCGAGCGCGAGGCGCTGGTGCAGAAGATCGGCGAGAACATCACGGTGCGCCGCGCGCGCTCGCTCGAGGCCGCCGGCGGCGTGGTCGGCAGCTACGTGCACGGCAACGGCAAGATCGGCGTGCTGGTGGGCCTGAAGGGCGGCTCGGGCGAGCTGGCGCGCGACGTCGCGATGCACATCGCCGCGATCAACCCGCAGTACGCCACGCCGGCCGAAGTGCCCGCCGAGGTCGTCGCGAAGGAGCGCGAGATCCTGGTCGCGCAGGCCGCCGACAGCGGCAAGCCGGCCGACATCGTCGCGAAGATGATCGAGGGCCGCGTGCGCAAGTTCCTGTCCGAGATCAGCCTGTCGGAGCAACCCTTCGTGAAGGATCCCGACACCACGGTGGGCAAACTGCTGAAGCAGGCCGGCGCCGAGCTCGCGGGCTTCGTGCGCTTCGAGGTCGGCGAGGGCATCGAGAAGGAAGAGAAGGACTTCGCGGCGGAGGTCGCGGCCCAGCTGAAGGGCTGAGCGCGCCCGCCCGTCGCGGCAGGCTGAAGGGGCGCTCTCCGCCGGGGGGCGCCCCTTTCTTTTGGCTCGGGCACCGGCGCGCCGGCAAATGTTACGCAGACGCCGCAGGCGGATCGCTGTAGACTTGCGCGCGGTAAACTGCGGTCGGACGTCGTGATGCACAAGCAAAAGGACAAGAAATACAAACGGATCCTGCTCAAGCTGAGTGGCGAGGCACTGGGCAGCGACGGCATCGGCATCGACCCGCGCATCCTCGATCGCATGGCGCTGGAGGTGGGGCAGCTGGTCGGCATCGGCGTGCAGGTGGGGCTGGTCATCGGCGGGGGCAACCTGTTCCGCGGCGCCGCGCTGCACGCGGCCGGGATGGACCGCGTCACCGGCGACCACATGGGGATGCTGGCGACCGTGATGAACGCGCTCGCGATGCGCGACGCGCTCGAACGCTCCAACATCTCTTCCGCGATCATGTCGGCGATCCCGATGAGCGGCGTCGTCGACCACTACGACCGGCGCAAGG
>CAYXJM010000298.1:0-3947 GCA_964465455.1 uncultured Klebsiella sp. | reverse complement strand
CCTGTGTGTGGTGATCGGGTCGGTTCAGCCGGGCGTGCGGCGCCGTGCCGCGACCTCGGGGCGGTTGGCGAAATCGACGTACCAGTCGAGCAGCGCGGGATCGGCCATGGCGTCGCGGCTCGCGGCCTTCTCCGGCGCCATGCCCATCACCAGCTTGCGCACCGGCACTTCCATCTTCTTGCCGGTCAGCGTGTACGGGATCGCCGGCGCCACGTGGATCTCGTCCGGCACGTGACGCGGGCTCGCGTCCTCGCGCAGGCGCCGCTGGATCTCGCGCAGCAGCTCGTCGCTCATCGCGGCGCCATCGCGCAGCGCCACGAACAACGGCATGTAGTAGCCCCCGCCCGGCAGCTCGCAGCAGATCACCAGGCTGTCGCGTATCGCCGCGACCTGCTCGAGCACGCGGTAGATCTCGGCGCTGCCGATACGCACGCCGTGGCGGTTCAGCGTGGCATCGGAGCGCCCGTACACGTAGACCCCGCCGCGGCGGTTGATCTTCGTGAGGTCGCCGTGGCGCCACACGCCGGGGAAGGTGTCGAAGTAGCTCTCGCGGTAGCGGCTGCCGTCGGCGTCGTTCCACAGGAAGATCGGCATCGAGGGCGTCGGTGCGAGCACCACCAGCTCGCCGACCTCGTCGACCAGTTCCTCGCCCGCATCGCTCCAGACGTGCACGTCCATGCCGAGACCGCGCGCCTGGATCTCCCCGGCGTAAACGGGTTGGGTCGGCACGGCGCTCACGAAACCGCTGCAGATCTCCGTGCCGCCCGACTGCGAGCCCACGCAGAGATCCTCCTTCACGCAGTCGTAGAACCACTGGAACACTTCCGGCGTGGACGGCGCGCCGCCGACCAGGATGCTGTCCATCGCGGAAAGCTCGAAACGCTCCCTCGGCACCAGCCCGGCCTGCTTCATGTTCTGCACCAGCGTGGGGCTGGCGCCGAACAGCGTGACGCGGGTGTCCTGCGCCATGCGCCACAGCATCTCCACGCCGCCGTGCAGCGGGCTGCCGTCGTAGAGCACCGCGGCGGCGCCGGTGATCAGCGCGGCGACAACCGAGTTCCACATCATCCACCCGGTGGTGGAGTAGAAGAACATGGTGCTGTCCGGCCCCAGGTTGCAGTGAAACGTCATCACCTTGAGGTGCTCGGCGATCATGCCCACGTGCGAGTGCACGATGGCCTTGGGCTGGCCGGTCGTGCCGGACGAGTACAGCACCCACAGCGGATGGTCACAGGCAACGCGCTCGTAGCGGAAGTCCTCGCGCGCCACCTCGGGCCCTGCCAGCAGCTCCGCATACATCGAGGTCGGTATGCCCGGCTGGACGCGCGGCTCCAGCCCCTGGTACGGCAGCCATACCACGTGCTGCAGGCTCGGCAGGCGCGCCACGATCGCCGCGATCTGCTCGCGACGGTCGAACACCTTGCCGCCGAAGCTGTAGCCGTCGGCCACGAAGACGAGCTTCGGCTCGATCTGGCCGAAACGCTCCACCACGGTATTGGCGCCGAACTCCGGCGCGGCGGAGGACCACACGGCCCCGATCGCCGTGGTCGCCAGCATCGCGACCGCGGTCTCGGGCACGTTCGGCATGTACGACACCACGCGGTCGCCGGGCGCGATGCCGAGCGCGCGCAGGCGCGTGGCGAGCCGGCGCACCTGGCTGCCGAGTGCCTGCCAGCTCATGGTCGCCGGCGCGCGCGTCTCGGTGCTGTGATGGAAGGCGACCTTGCCCGGCGCCGCCTGCGCCTCGTGGCGCAGCAGGTGCTCGGCATAGTTGGTACGCGATCCTTCGAACCAGCGGCAGCCCGGCATGGACTGCTGCGACATGACCTGCTCGTAGCCGGCGTCGGACACGATCGCGAAGTAGTCCCAGATCGCCGCCCAGAATGCCGCGGAGTCGGCCACGGACCAGCGCCACAGCGCCTGGTAGTCCGGGAACGCCAGGCCGCGCTCGGCCTCCAGCCAGCGCTGGAACCGGGTCAGTTGCGCCGCTTCGATGCGCGCGGCCGACGGCTCCCAGAGCAGATCCCCTTCGGCCACGGTGCGTGCGGCGTGTTCCGGCTTCGATGTCATCGCGCCCCCCGCGGCGTGCTGCCGCGCGTGCGCACGGAGCTGGCGCAGCGCACGCTCAGCTCCAGTCCGTTGCCGCGACCACTTCGTCCGCGACCCGGTTCTCGATTGCGCCGATGCCATCGATCTCGACGCGCACGCAATCGCCGTCGCGCAGGAACTGCGGCGGATTCATCGCCGCGCCGACGCCGCCCGGCGTGCCGCTGAAGATCACGTCGCCCGGCTCCAGCGTCATCGCCTGGCTGAGATGCGCGATTTGTGCCGCGGGCGTGAAGATCAGGTGCCGCGTGTTCGAGTCCTGGCGCTTCTCGCCGTTCACGAAGCAGCGGATGCCGAGATTGGCCGGATCGATCTCGTCGGGCGTGACGATCCAGGGCCCGAACGGCGCGTGCGTGTCGAAGGACTTGCCGATCATGAACTGCCCGGTACGCATCTGCCAGTCGCGCACGCTGACGTCGTTGCCGGCGCAGTAACCGAAAATCACCCTGTGCGCCTGGGCTTCCGGCACGTGGCGGCAGCGCCGCCCGATGACGAATACCAGTTCCGCCTCGTAGTCCAGCGCGGGCGAGACGACCGGCCGCTCTATCGCGTCGTACGGCCCGCAGACCGCCGTCGGCGGCTTGGAGAACCAGATCTGGTGCTTCGGCATCTCCATGTTCGCCTCGGCGATGTGGTCGGCGTAATTGAGGCCGATGCCGAGGATCTTGCCCGGGCGCTCGACCGGCGCCAGCAGCCGCACTTGCGCGAGCCCGTAGTCGGCCGTGTGCGGCAACGCGGCGATCACGCCGGAGTACTCGCTCCATGCCTCGATCAGGCCCGTCATCGTGAGGGGCAAACCCTTGATGCGCGCGCTCAGGTCGGTGATCGACTCGCCGTGCACCAGGCCCAGGTGCGTTGCTGCGCCCGCAGAGAATCTAGCCAGCCGCATTGTCGTATCCCCGTCGGCAGTGATGAGTGGCGGCCAATTATTACTGTGCACCTTGTCAGTAAGCAAGCGGCCGGTGCCGTGGCCGGCGAATTTTCGCTGAGGTATGATCGCCGGCCTGCAGGGGCACCGGGCGCTGGCGCCCGCCCGGCAGCCCGATCACCATCACGCAAGACCTGCAATGCCCCCCAGAACTCCCGCGCGCGCAACCCGCAAGCCCCAGCCTGCAGCCGCCCCGGCGCGTCGCCGCCGGCCCGAGGAAGTGAAGGCGCGCATCCTGCAGGCGGCCCTGAACACCTTCGCGACACACGGCTTCGATGGCGCCACGGTCGCGATGATTGCCGAGCACGCCAACGTCAAGGTCTCGCTGCTGCTGTATCACTTCCAGTCCAAGGAACTGCTGTGGAAGGCGCTCGTCAACGATCTGGCCGACAAATCGCCGCTGCTGCACATCCTCGATGACGAGGAGCAACAGCATGCCTCGGTCCGGGAGAAACTCCGCGCGGTGATCCGGCGGGTCGTGGAATCCTCCGCCGCGGCACCGAACCTGCACCTTCTGATGACACAGGAGGCACGCAAGCCCTCGGAGCGCCTGATGTGGCTGTGCGAAACCTGGATCCGGAAGGATTTCGAGAAACTCTGCGAGCTGATCCGCGCCGGTCAGAAAGAAGGCTCGGTGCGCGACGTCAACCCGGCCCGGTTGCGCTACGCGATCGTGGCCATTTCCGCCGTGCCCTTCTCGGTCGCGGCCGAGTACCAGTACCTGACGCAGCGCGACCCCTTCAGCCGCGCCGAGATCGAGAACGCGATCGAGTTCATCGAACGCCTGGTGTTCAACGACAGCGCGGCGAAGACGCCGGCAGCGGGGCGTCGCCGCAAGACGTAGGTCGGCATTCATGCCGACATGAAACGTGGGTCGGCATTGATGCCGACACGGGCGCATTGCGGGGATTGC
>CAYXJM010000297.1:0-3970 GCA_964465455.1 uncultured Klebsiella sp. | reverse complement strand
ATGTTGCGCTGGATCTGGTTCGTGCCGCCGTAGATGGTGTCGGAGCGCGTGAACAGGAACAGCGACTGCAGGCGCGTGAGCTCGTAGGGCGCGCTCTCGACGATCTCGGCCTCGGGCCCGAGCACGTCCATCGCGAGCTTGCCGAGGTTCCTGTGCCACACCGCCCAGTACAGTTTGTAGGCCGTGGCCTCGCGCGACAGCGAGCCGTCCTGCGGCCCCGAGAGCATGCGCATCGCGTTGAAGCGCATGATGCGCAGGCCGATCCACGCGTCCGCGATGCGCTGGCGGATCACCGGGTCCTTGCCGCGACCGTTCTCGCGCGCGATGCGCACGATCTCGTCGAGCTCGTTCTGGAACAGCATCTGCTGGCCGAGCGTCGAGACGCCGCGCTCGAAGCCGAGCAGCGCCATGCCGATCTTCCAGCCGTCGCCCGGCTTGCCGAGCATGTCGTTCGCCTCGCACACGGCGTCGTCGAAGAACACCTCGTTGAATTCCGAGGTGCCGGTGATCTGCTCGATCGGGCGCACCGTGACGCCGGGCTGGTCCATCTTCACGAGGAAGAAGCCGAGGCCCGCGTGCGCCACCGAGTCGGGATCGGTGCGCGCGATCACGAAGCACCACTGCGACTCGTGCGCGAGCGAGGTCCAGACCTTCTGTCCGTTGAGCAGCCACTTGCCGTGCTCGAAGCGCGCCCTGGTCTTCACGTTGGCGAGGTCGGAGCCCGCGCCCGGCTCGGAATAGCCCTGGCACCAGAGCTCGGTGCCGTTGCGGATGCCGGGCAGCAGGCGCGCCTTCTGCTCCTCGGTGCCGAAGGCGATGATCGTGGGTCCGGCGAGCCCCTCGCCGATGTGACCGACGCGGCCCGGGCCACCGGCGCGCGCGTATTCCTCGTGGAAGATCACCTGCTGCTCGATGCTGGCGCCGCGCCCGCCGTATTCGGTCGGCCAGCCGATGCAGGTCCAGCCGCCCGCGGCGAGGCGCTGCTCCCAGTGCTTGCGCTCCTCGGGAAACATGTGCTCGTCGCCGGGGCCGCCGCGGAAGCGGATCTTCTCGAACTCGCCGCGCAGGTTCTCGCGCAGCCAGCTCGCGATCTCGTCGCGGAAGCGTTCGTCCTCAGCGCTGAAACTCAGTCTCATAGCCCCAACTCCACGGCGATGCGTTCACGGTGTTCGGGCGCGTCGCCGAGGAAGCTCTCGCTGGCGCGCGCGCGCTTGAAGTACAGGTGCACGTCGTACTCCCAGGTGAAGCCGACGCCGCCGTGCATCTGCAGCGCAGTGCCGGCGTTGAAGAAATAGGTCTCGCTGCAGTAGGCCTTCGCGAGGCTCGCGGCCGCGGCGAGCGCCGCGCCCTGCGCGCCGCCCGTCAGCGCCTCCTGCGCGACGCAGGCGGCGTAGTACACGGCGGACTTCGCCGCCTCGGCCTTCAGCATCATGTCGGCGGCCTTGTGCTTGATGGCCTGGAAGCTCGCGATCGCGCGGCCGAACTGCTGGCGCTCCTTCGTGTAGGCCACGGCGATGTCGAGGATCTGCTGCGCGCCGCCGGCCTGCTCGGCCGCGAGCGCGACGGTGGCGAGCGCGAGCGTCTTCGCCAGTGCCTCGCCGGCCGCGCCCTCCGCCCCCAGCAGCGCGGAAGCCGGCAGGCGCACGTTCTCGAGCCGGATGGCCGCGAGCTTGCGCGTCTGGTCCATCGTGGGCAGCCAGCTGCGCGTCACGCCGGCGCAGCCCGTCGGCATCAGGAACAGGCTCACGCCGTCGCCGCCCCGGCTGCCCGGCGTGCGCGCCGCGACGATCAGCAGTTCCGCGGTGTGGCCGTCGACCACGTAACGGTAGCTGCCGTCCAGCACGTACTCGTCGCCGTGGCGCACCGCGGTCACCGACACGCCGTCGGCGTCCCAGCGGCCCGAGGCGTCGCACCACGCGAGCGTCGCGCGCAGCGATCCGTCGGCGATCCGCGGCAGGTAGCCGGCCTTCTGCTCCTCGCTGCCTGCCATCAGCAGCGCATTGGCGCCGAGGCAGACCGAGGAGAAGTACGGCGCGCACAGCAGGTAGCGGCCCATCTGCTCCATCACCGCGACCAGTTCGACGTAGCCGAGCCCGAGCCCGCCGTACGCCTCGGGGATGTGGATCGCGGTCCAGTACATCTCGCCGGCGATGCGCTGCCACAGCTCCGGCTCGAAGCCGGTGTCCGTGGCCATCGCGCGGCGCACGGCCGCCGAGTCGCAGGTGTCGGCGAGAAACTGCGCCGCGGTCTCGCGGATCATCTGCTGTTCTTCGGTGAAGGCGAATTCCATGGGGATTCCTGCTAACCGATCACGAATTGATGTTCAGTTTTTGCACGAGCTGCCTGCCGCCGCACCGACGCCACGCCAGCCGGCGCCGTGGCGCCTGTGTCCTTGCCGGGACCGTGCGCCGCAGGGATGCGGCGCTCGAGCGTACAGGGACGTATTCACCGCGTGTCCCGGCAGGGATGGAGGCGTCGCGGCGCCGGCGTCGCTCCACCGGTGACAGAACGTCGGCGCCGGTTCAGGTGCCGAACACCTTCTGCGCCGGCACTTCGGCAGCGAGCAGCTTTTCCATCGCATCGGTGATCTCCGCCGGCGCCCAGCGCGCCTTCTTGTCGACGCCCGGCGTGCTGCGCCAGCCGTCGCCGATCGCGATGCGACCGCCCTCGACCTCGAACACGCGCCCCGTCACGTGGGCCGAGCGCTCGCTGCCCAGCCACACCACGAGCGGCGCGACGTTGGCGGGATCGTAGTGGTCGAAGCTGCCGTCCTCGGGCTTCTTCATCATCTCGGCGAACACGCCTTCGGTCATGCCGGTGCGCGCCGACGGCGCCAGGGCGTTCGCGGTGATGTTGTAGCGCCGCAACTCCGCCGCCTGCACCAGCGTGAGCGAGGCGATGCCGCCCTTGGCCGCCGAGTAGTTGGCCTGCCCGATCGAGCCCTGCAGGCCCGCGCCCGAGCTGGTGTTGATGATGCGTCCGCTGACCGGCTTGCCGTCCTTCGCCTGGGCACGCCAGTAGTTGCACGCGTGGCTGCTGATGCAGAAGTGGCCCTTCAGGTGCACGCGGATCACTTCGTCCCAGTCCTGCTCGCTCAGGCTCACGAACATGCGATCGCGGCAGATGCCGGCGTTGTTGACGACCACGTGCAGGTCGCCGAAGGCGTCGATCGCGCTCTTCACGATCAGCGCCGCGTCGGCGTAGCTCGTGATGTCGTTCGAGTTCGGTATCGCCTTGCCGCCCTTCGCCGTGATCTCGCCCACGGTGCGCTCGGCCGCCGCCGGGTTGATGTCGTTGATCACCACGCTCGCGCCCTCCTGCGCGAAAGCGAGCGCGTACTCGCGCCCGAGCCCGCCGCCGGCGCCGGTGATGATGACCACACGTCCGTCACAGATTCCTGCCATGTCATCCACTCCTGTTCGTATTCAGTTCGTCCACGTGCAGCCTCGGCGGCTACTGCCAATTGGTGCCATTCTGGCCGGGCAGCGCACGGCTGACCCTCGCGTCTCCGCTCACGCCGCCGCACATCCCTGTGCGGCGGCTGCCGTGTTCCCGAAATCGTTCCCGACGATTTCGGGAACACAAGCCGCTTCGCCGCGAGGGTCAGCCGTACACTGCCCTGCGTTGACGCCAGGTGCATCGCTGCAGTTCACCTGGCGTCGGATCGACATCACCCATACCGGGTGCAGCAATCTCATCGTCCCCAACGAAACTCGCGCCAAGCCCGCCCGGAGGCGGCTGGCAGGGGCGTGCGGGCGTAGCGCGCCTGTGTCGGTCGAATCGTCGGGAACGATTCGGCCGACACCGGTAGCCGCCGGACAGGGACGTCCGGCGGCGTTAGCGAGAATGCATACCCTGCCAGGCAGCGCCGCGCACCTCTTGCATCCCACGCACCACGCACACCTGTAGCCGGCGCGATCCGAACCACTCAGAGCCGCTCGATGATCGTCACGTTCGCCTGGCCGCCGCC
>CAYXJM010000296.1:0-3977 GCA_964465455.1 uncultured Klebsiella sp. | reverse complement strand
CACCACGTCCATGCCGACGCCGCGGCCGGAGATCTGCGTGACCGTCGCGGCCGTGCTGAAGCCGCTGGCCAGGATGAACTGCAGGGTCTCGTGGTCGCCAAGCTCGGCGCCCGGTTCCATCAGCCCGCGCTCGATGGCCTTGGCGCGCACGGCCGCGAGGTCGATGCCGCCGCCGTCGTCGGCGACCACGATCAGCACGTCGCCGCCTTCGCGCGCGACCTCGATCGCGATGTGTCCGGCCTCCGGCTTGCCGCGTTCGCGCCGCAGCTCACGCGACTCGATGCCGTGGTCCACGGCGTTGCGCAGCATGTGCTCGAGCGGTGCCACCACGCGCTCGAGGATGCCGCGGTCCAGTTCGCCGGCGATGTTGCCGAGTTCCAGCTCGACCTGCTTGTGCAGCTCGCCCGCCACCTGGCGCACCACGCGCTTCAGCCGCGGCAGGATGCTGGAGAAGGGCACCATGCGCGAACGCATCAGCCCTTCCTGCAGCTGGCTGTTGATGCGCGACTGCTGGATCAGCACGGTCTCGAGGTCGCGGGTCTTCTCGGCCAGCGTGCGCTTGATGTCCAGCAGGTCCGAGGCACTCTCGACCAGCGAGCGCGAGAGCTGCTGCAGCTGCGAGTAGCGGTCCATCTCGAGCGGGTCGAAGCCCTCGGCGGCCGTGCCCTCGGCGCGTTCGCGGCGGAACAGCACCTGGGCCTCGGTGGCGATGTCCAGCCGCCGCACCTGGCTCTGCAGCCGCTCGATCGCGCCCTGCATGTCCTCGAACAGCTGCCCGAGCTCGCTCACCTGCTCCTCGACGCGCCCGCGCGAGATGCTGGTCTCGGCGGCGAGGTTGACGAGGTCTTCCAACAGCTGCGCCGAGACGCGCACGACCTCGTCGCGCGGCTTCGCCACGGCGGGCCGTGCGGGCGCCGGCCGCACCGGTCGCGGCGCCGCGACCGGCGCGGCTGCCACCGGCTCGGCAACGGGAAGCGCGGGCGTTGCCGCCACCGCAGCGGGGGCCGCAACGGGCGCCGCGGACGCTGCCACCGCAGGGCGCTCCCTGACCGCGTCCATCGTGCGCAGCAGCTGCTCGTGGAAGTCGGCGACGCGCGCGAAGAAGGCGTCGTCGAAGGAGCCGAAGCGCACCGCCTGGTTGATCAGGAAGGTCTCGAAATTGTGGCTGAGCTCGCCGAGGTAGCGCAGCCCCGCCATGCGCGCACCCCCCTTCAGCGTGTGCAGGTGGCGCTGCAGGTCGTCGAAGAGAGCCCGCTTGTCGCGCTCGTGGCGCCAGGCCTCGATCGACTCGTCGATCGCGGCCATGAGCTCGTCGGCCTCCTCCATGAAGACGGCGAGCAGCTCCGGCTCGGCCTGCTGCAGGTCGCGCCCGACGCGGGCGCGCAGCAGCGCCTCGTCCTCCTCGCGCGCCGCGCCGGGCAGCGACTGCCCGGGCACGGGTCCGGCCTCGGCGGCGGCCTGTTGCAGCCGCGCGCAGATCGCCTCCGGCACCTCCGGCAACTGCCCGGCGGCGAGGCGATCCATCACGTCGAGGACCGCATCGAGCGCCTGCCGGGCCAGATCGAGCAGCTCGTGCGAGGGGTTGGCCACGGCCAGCGCGGCGCGCAGCGGCCGCGCCAGCCGCAGCACGCTGTCTATCTTCAGCTGCCCGGCACGCTGTTCGATGGCCTGCAGCTCGTCGTGCAGCGCGCGGCGCGACGCATCGGCGTCGCGGCCCTCGCGCCACGCCTCGAGCAGGGTGGTGGCGTGGAACAGTTTTTCCAGCGACTCCTCGAGGAAGCGCGCGAGGCGCGCCTCGGGTGCGACGGACGGCGCCGCGGCGCCGCCGAGCGCCCGTTCGCGCAGGGCCGCTGCCTGCGCCGACAAGGCGGCGCTGTCGCGGCCGTCCGTCGCCAGCATCGCGTCGAGGAGGGCGCCGAGGCCCTCCAGCAGGTCGAGCTCCGGCGCGTGCAGGGCGCGCCCGGCGTCGAGCGCGCCGCGCACCAGGGCGTCCAGCGGGTCCAGCACCAGCCCGAGTGCCTCGTCGCCCGCCGCGCGCGAGCTGCCCCGCAGCGTGTGCAGCGTGCGCAGCAGCGCCTGCGTGACCGTGCCGCGCTCGGTGCCGGCCAGGTAGTCGCGCAGGGCGCGCAGATGTTCTGCGAGCTCCTCGGCGAAGATCGCGCGCAGGCGCGCCGCGTCGCCTTCCCCGGCCGGTGCTTCGGGCGCGGGCTCCGCCGCCGTCGCCGGCACGGGGAACTCGCGCGCCCCGGGCGGCAGTTCCTCGACCAGCTCCGCCACGGCCCCGGCTTCCGGGTGCCACTCCTCGGGCTCCGCGGCCGGCGGCAGCAGTTCTTCGGCAACCGGCTCCTGCAGCGCCTCGACCAGCATCCAGGGCGGCGCCTCGCCGCGCGCCGCGGCGTCCACCGCCGCCCGCAGCGGGCCCACGTCGGCTTCGTCCGGGCCGGCGCCGCCGGCAAAGGCCTGCACCAGGGCCGGCAGGAACTGCTGCACGCGGTCGACCGCGTCGATCACCGCGGGCGAGGGCGCGAGCGCGCCTTCGGCGACACGGTTCAGCAGGTGCTCGACCGACCACGCCAGCTCGCCGAGCCGCTCCGCCCCGACCATCCGCCCGCTGCCCTTCAGCGTGTGGAAGGCCCGGCGCAGTTCCGCGAGCGGCGCGGCGCCGGCGGGCGCGGCGCGCCACAGCGGCAGCTGCGCGGCGATCGTCTCCAGCACCTCGGCGGCTTCCTCGCCGAAGATCGCGAGGATCTCCGCGTCCGGCGCCGGCCGCGAAGCGAGCGCTGGCTCCGCCTCGGTCTCCGGCAGCCACTCCTCGGGCGCCACCGGCGCCGGCTGCACTTCCTCCGCGACCGCCTCTTCGGGCGTCCCGGGCGCAGCGAGCGCCCACTGCGGCGCTTCGCCGCGCGCGACGGCGTCCACCGCCAGCTGCACGCGGTGTATCGCGGCCTCGTCCACGGCCGTCCCGGCGGCGAAGGCCTGCACCAGGGCGGGCAGCTGCTGCTGCGCCCGCTCGACCGCCTCGATCACGTCAGGCGACGCCGCGAGTGCGCCGTCCATCACCCGGTTCAGCAGGTGCTCCACCGACCACGACAGTTCGCCGACCAGTTGCGCACCGACCATCCGTCCGCTGCCCTTCAGCGTGTGGAAGGCCCGGCGCAGCTCCGCGAGCGGCGCGCCGGGCGCCGGCGCCGAACGCCACAGCGGCAGTTGCGCGGCGATCGTCTCCAGCACCTCGGCCGCTTCCTCGGTGAAGATTTCCACGATCTCCGGGTCCGGCGCCGCGACGGCGCTCGCCGCGGCGGCAACCGCGGCGGGCTGCGGCTCCGACTCCGGCGGGGGCGGCGCTGCGGCGAGCGGCTGCATGGCGGCGGCGGCAGGCTCCGCGCTCGCGCGCGACTGCCCGTCCGGCTCCGGCACGCCCGCGGCGGCCTCGGGCGCGACGGCTTCGGGTGCGACGGCCTCGGGCGGCGTCGCGAGCCGCTCGAGGGCGTCGCGGGCCCGCTGCAGGATCATGCCGGCCGGTACCTGGTCGATGGCGAGCCGCTCGAGGAAGTACTCGACGCTGCCGAGCGCGTCCGCGAGGGCCTCGATCGCGGCGCCGCCGGGCGCCGCGCGCGTGCCAGCGAGCACGCCGGCGAGATGCTCCCGGCATTCGCCGAGCACCTGCGCGGCTGGCTCGAGTCCCGCCACGCGCAGCGCGCCGGCGAGCGCGTGCAGGCGCTCGGGCGCGCCCTCGAGCAGGCGCGCATCGGCGCCCGAGCTCACGTAATCGCCGATGGTGCGCTTGACCTGTTCGAGGCCCGCCTGGACCTCGCGGCAGACCGCGGCCTGCGCGCGCTCGAGCGGGTGGCGCCGCGACTCGGCCCCTTCGTCCTGCTCGCCGCGCGACTGCACGGCACGCGCCGCCAGCCGCTGGTCGACCTCGAGCAGGGCGGCGGAAATCTCCGTGAGCCGGTCGTCGAGCTCCGCGCCGCCGA
>CAYXJM010000295.1:0-3987 GCA_964465455.1 uncultured Klebsiella sp. | reverse complement strand
GAGAGCACGCGCGGGCGCGTCACGCGCATCCGCATGGAAAAGCTCGACGGCTGAGCCCGCAAACCACCGGAGACACCTGTCTTGAGATACATCAGCACCCGCGGCCAGTCGCCCGCACTGGCCTTCGAAGACGTGATGCTCACCGGGCTCGCGCCCGACGGCGGCCTTTACGTGCCGGAGACGCTGCCGCGCTTCAGCGCCGGGCAGATGCGGGCCTGGTCGAAGCTCGGCTACGCGGAGCTCGCCGCGACGATCATGCAGCCCTTCGTCGAGGGCTTCCTCGACGCCGACGAACTGCGCGCGGTCACGCACGAGACCTACGCCGGTTTCCGCCATCCCGCGGTGGCGCCCCTCGTGCAGCTCGGGCACAACGAGTGGCTGCTCGAGCTCTTCCACGGGCCGACGCTGGCATTCAAGGATTTCGCGCTGCAGCTGCTCGGGCGGCTGCTGGACATCTCGCTCGCGCGGCGCCACCAGCGCGTCGTGGTGCTGGGCGCGACCTCGGGCGACACCGGCTCGGCGGCGATCGAGGGCTGCCGCCGCTGCGCGAACGTCGACATCTTCATCCTCCACCCGCACCAGCGCGTCTCCGAGGTGCAGCGCCGGCAGATGACCACGGTGCCCGGCGACAACATCCACAACATCGCCGTGCAGGGCAACTTCGACGACTGCCAGGAGATGGTGAAGCAGAGCTTCGGGGACCAGTCGTTCCTGCCCGGGGGGCGGCAGCTGGTCGCGGTGAACTCGATCAACTGGGCGCGGATCATGGCCCAGATCGTCTACTACTTCCACGCCGCGCTGGCGCTCGGCGCGCCCGACCGCGCGGTGTCGTTCTCGGTGCCCACCGGCAATTTCGGCGACATCTACGCGGGCTACCTCGCCAAGCGCATGGGCCTGCCCGTCGGGCAGCTGGTCATCGCGACCAACGCCAACGACATCCTGCACCGCTTCATGAGCAGCAACCGCTACGGCAAGTCGGCGCTGGCGCACACGCTGTCGCCGAGCATGGACATCGTGATCTCGAGCAACTTCGAGCGCGCGCTGTTCGAGTTCTACGGCCGTGACGCCGCGGCGCTCGCCGACCTGATGCAGCGCTTCCGCACCAGCGAGGTCTCGGTGCCGGCGTCCGTCATCGAGGCCGCGCGCGCCGAGTTCGCCTCGTTCAGCGTCGACGACGCGGCCACCTGCGCCACGATCGCCGCGGTGTACGAGGAGTCCGAGTACCTGCTGGACCCGCACTCGGCGATCGGCGTGCGCGCCGCGCGCGAGTGCCGCGCCGATGCCGGCGTGCCGATGGTGACGCTGGCCACCGCGCACCCGGCCAAGTTCCCCGAGGCGATCGAGCGCGCCGGCGTGGGCCAGGAGCCGCGGCTTCCGCACTACATGGCGGACCTCTTCGAGCGTCCCGAGCGCTGCACCGTGCTGCCGCACGAGTTGCGCGCCGTGCAGGATTTCATCCGCGGCAGGATCGCGTGAGCCGCGCATGAGGCGCGCGATCCGGCGCCGCGTCGCGCGCGCCGACGCGGCATTCCCGTCCGGCGTCAGCACGCTGCTGGCCCGCCTCTACGCCGCGCGCGGCGTGACCGATCCGCGCGAACTGGAGCAGGGGCTCGCGCAGCTGCTGCCGCCGACGCTGCTCGGCCTCGATGCCGCCGCCGCGCGCCTTGTCGGCGCGCTCGAGCGCGACGAGCGCATCCTGATCGTCGGCGACTACGACGCCGACGGCGCGACCAGCACGGCGCTCGGGCTGCTGGCGCTGCGCGCGATGGGCGCGCGTCACGCGGATTTCCTGGTGCCGAACCGCTTCGAGCACGGCTACGGGCTGGGTCCCGAGATCGTCGCGGTCGCGGCGCAATCGCGGCCGGATCTGATCATCACCGTGGACAACGGCATCGCCAGCCACGCCGGCGTGGCGGCGGCTGCCGCGCACGGCATCGACGTGATCGTCACCGACCACCACCTGCCCGGCGCGACCCTGCCCGCGGCCGCGGCCATCGTGAATCCGAACCAGCCGGGTTGCGGCTTCCCGAGCAAGAGCCTCGCCGGTGTCGGCGTCGTGTTCTACCTGATGGGCGCGCTGCGCGCGCGGCTGCGTGCGGGCGGCTGGTTCGCCGCGCGCGGGCTCGCCGAACCAAACCTCGGCGAGCTGCTCGACCTGGTGGCCCTCGGCACGGTGGCGGACGTGGTACCGCTCGACGCCAACAACCGCATCCTCGTCCGGCAGGGCCTGCAGCGCATCCGCGCCGGGCGCGGGCGACCCGGCGTGCGCGCGCTGCTCGAGCTCGCGGGCCGCAACCCGGCGCGCGTGGTCAGCGCGGATCTGGGCTTCGCGGTGGGCCCACGCATCAACGCCGCCGGCAGACTCGACGACATCGGGCTCGGCATCCGCTGCCTGCTCGAGGAGGATCCGGTACGAGCGCGCGAGATCGCCGCGGAGCTCGACGCGTGGAACCGCGAGCGGCGTTCGATCGAGGACGGCATGCAGCAGGACGCGCTGCGCCTGCTGGCGCAAGCGGCGATTGCCGAGGATTCATTGCCGTGGGGCCCCTGCCTGTACCACCCCGAGTGGCACCAGGGCGTGGTCGGGCTGGTCGCCTCGCGCATCAAGGAGAAGCATCACCGTCCCGTGATCGCCTTCGCCCCGGGCGGGGCGGGCGAGCTGAAGGGCTCGGCGCGCTCGATCCGCGGTTTCCACATCCGCGACGCGATCGCCGCGGTAGAGGCCGCATCGCCCGGACTGGTGCAGCGCTTCGGCGGGCACGCGATGGCGGCCGGACTCACGCTGGCGGAGGAGCGTTTCGCGGAATTCGCGCAGGCCTTCGACGCCGAGGTGCGCCGGCAGCTCGACGAGACCGATCTCGAGAGCGTGCTGGAGAGCGACGGCGAGCTGGAGCCGGAGCACTTCGTGCTGGCGCAGGCCGAGGAACTGCGGGAAGCGGGCCCGTGGGGCCAGCACTTTGCCGAGCCGCTGTTCGACGGGGAGTTCTTCCTGCGCCGCCAGCGCGTGCTGGGCGGCAAGCACCTGAAGCTCGTGGTGTCGCCGCTCGCGGCGCCGGCGCTCGAGCTCGACGCGATCGCCTTCAACGTCGACGCGGCGCGCTGGCCGGACCCGCGCGTGTCGCGTGCGCGGCTCGCCTACCGGCTCGACGTGAACGAATACCGCGGCAACCGCAGCCTGCAGCTGCTCGTCGAGGAACTGCAGGACATCACGGAGCCGGCCGCATGCAGCGCCTGAGCGGACGCTGGCGGCTGGGCTTCGGCCTGGCCCTGACCACCGCGGTGCTGTGGGGCGCGGTGCCGCTCGCGATGACGCCGCTGGTGGCGCACCTCGACGCCGTCACGATCAGCTGGTTCCGCTTCACCTCGTCGGGCCTGTGCCTGCTCGCGTTCTTCGCCGCGCGCGGGCGCCTGCAGTGGCCGCGCAGCGCGGGCCGGGTTGCGGCCTGGCTGTTCGCGCTCGCGGTGCTGACGCTGATCGGCAACTACGTGCTCTACGTGCAGAGCCTGCACTTCATCGCCGCGCCGGTGGCGCAGGTCGTGGTGCAGATCGCCCCGGTGCTGCTGATGCTGTTCAGCCTGTGGCTGTTCGGCGAACGATTCACGCTGCTGCAGTGGGGCGGTTTCGTGCTGCTGGTCGGCGGCATCACGGCTTTCTGCCTCGAGCGGCTGCGCGTCTCGGGCGCGGGCATGGACATCTTCAGCACCGGCGTCGGGCTGATGGTGATCGCGGCGATCCTCTGGGCCGTCTACGGCGTGGCGCAGAAGCGCCTCTTGCTGTACCTGCCGTCGCAGGTCGTGCTGATGGGCATCTACCTCGCGAGCGCCGTCCTGATGCTGCCGGCCGCGAGCCCCGCCGCGATCCCGGCGCTCGGCGCCACCGAGCTCGGGCTGCTCGCATTCCTCGCCGCGAACACGCTGGTCGCCTACGGCGCTTTCGCCGAGGCGCTGAACCACTGGGAGTCCTCGAAGGTGAGCGCGGTGCTGGCG
>CAYXJM010000294.1:0-4005 GCA_964465455.1 uncultured Klebsiella sp. | reverse complement strand
CGCGCGCACCGCTACGAGCGCGCGCCCGGCGGCATCGGCCCGGACGACTCCCTCGAGCGTCTCGCGGCCTGGCTGGCGCCGGGCAGCACCGTGCTGGAGCTCGGCCCCGCCAGCGGCTATTTCACGCGGCGGCTGCGCGAGGAGCTCGGCTGCACGGTGGACGCGGTCGAGCTCGACCCGGCGATGGCCGAGCTCGCGCGGCCGTGGTGCCGGCGGCTGGTGGTCGGCGACCTCGCGCAGCTCGATCTCGACGCAGCCCTCGGCGGCGCGCGCTACGCGGCGATCGTGGTGGCCGACGTCATCGAGCACGTGGTCGACGCCGACACCGTGCTCGCGCGGCTGAAGGCGCTGCTGGCGCCCGGCGGCATGCTGCTGCTCTCGGTGCCGAACGTGGCCTACGCCGGGCTGGTCGCGGCGCTGCTCGAGGGCCGCTTCGAGTACCGCGACGAGGGCCTGCTGGACCGCTCGCACCTGCGCTTCTTCACGCGCGATTCGCTGGCCGCGCTGCTCGCGCGCAACGGGCTGCACGCCCACGCGTGGGCGCCGGTGTTCCGGCCGCTGCTCGAGAGCGAGTTCAAGCTGCGCCTCGAGACGCTGCCGGCAGCGCTGCGCGAGGCGCTGCTCGCCGGTCCCTGGGCGCTGTGCTACCAGTGGCTGGTGCGCGCGGCGCCGGAGCCGCCGGCCGTGCCGCCCGCCGAGCCCGCGCCCTGCCGCGCCGACGCCTTCCCGCTGCGGGTGTTCTACCGCAACGTCGACGAGCGCGACGACTCGGACCGCGAGGCCGTCGCGTGGGGTGAGGTGGGATGCGAGACGCAGCGCCTGCGCGTGACGCTGCCCGAGGCGCTCGCGCGCAGCCACATCCGCCTGAACCTGGCCGACCGCAGCGGCTGCGTGCAGCTGCGCGCCCTGCGCATCGTGGCGGGCGACGAGGTGCTGTGGCGCTGGCAGCCCGGCGCGGGTCTCGCGGCGCTGGCGGCGCTGCACGACGGGCTGGCGCTGGCGGAAACTCCGGACGGCGCGCTCGCCGAACTGCACGGCGCGCAGTCGTGGCTGCTGCTCGCCACGGCGGAGCTGCCGGTACCGGCGGGCGCGGTGCTGGAGATGGACGTGGGTTGGCCGTGGTCGGCGGACTTCGCGGCGGCGGCCGCCGCGATCGCGCGCGCCGCGGTGCCGGCCACGGACGAGGCGGCGCCGCACGCAGAAGACGCGGCACCGGCAGAACCGGCCGCCGCGCCGCCGCGCGGCTGGCTGGCGCGGCTGGCGCGACACGTCTTCCGCGCCCCGCCCCCGTAGGAGCGGGCCACGCCCGCGACAATGTGCGATCACCGAACGCACAATCGCGGGCATGGCCCGCTCCTACGGGGGCGGGAGGCCGAGCATCGCGGCGAGTGCCTCGCGGGCGTGCGCGCGCGAGAAGCGGCGCCGCACGTTGTCGCGCCCGCCCTCGGCGAGGCGCTGCCACAGCGCTTCGTCGCCGTAGAGGCGCACTATCGCGTCGGCGAAGTCCTGCGCCGAGTCCGCGATCAGCAGCTCCTCGCCGTCGCGAAGCCCCATCCCTTCCGCCGCCATCGGCGTCGCCACCACCGGCAGCCCGAAGGCCATGGCCTGGTTGACCTTGCCCTTGACGCCGGCGCCGTAGCGCAGCGGCGCGATCGAGATGCGCGCCGCGTCGAGCAGCGGATCGATGTCCCTGACGTAACCGAGCACGCGCACGCCCTCGACGTCGAGGTCGCGGATGGCCGCGGGCATGTTGCTGCCCACGACGCTCAACTCCACCTGCGGCAGGCGCGCGCGCACCGCGGGCCACACCTCGGCCACGAACCAGTTGATCGCATCGACGTTCGGCGGGTGGCGGAAACCGCCGACGAAGATCAGCCCGGCGCGCTCGGCCCAGGGCTGCGGGTCGGGACGCGGCTCGTGGATGTTCGACAGCACGCGCACGTCGGCCCCGGGCGCCTCGACGGCCAGCAACTCCTGCTCCACCGGGCTCACCACCAGCGTGATGTCGGCCTTCGCGATGATCCCGAGCTCCTGCTCGCGCGTGGCCGCGGCCGCGGCCGCGAGCTGCGCGGACTGCTCCAGCTCGGCGAGGCGCTGCTCGCGCAGGTAATGGAGGTCGACCGTGTCGAAGACGATGCGCGCGCGCGGCGCCCAGGTGCGCACCATGTCGATGTAGCCGACCGCGATGTAGTGGCGGCAGAGCATCACGAGGTCGTACTCGCCGCCGCGCTCGTGCAGCAGCTGCTCCACCGATGACACGTAAGGGTGGTGCCAGACCTCCACGCCCGCCTGCTGCAGCGCGCGCACGTAGGGCTGGCGGTACTCGAGGTTGTCGGCCACGAAGCTCACCTTGCAGCCGAGCCCGACCATCAGCTCGAGCATGGCCTGCATGCGCACCGAGCCCGAGTCGTGGTCGGGCGTGATCATGCAGGCCTCCACCACCAGCACGCGCGCGACGGCCCCGCGGTCCGCCTCGAGCGCGGGCTCCACGGCGTTGGGACGGTGCGTGGCGAGCGCCTCGCCCCAGCGCGCGAGGAAGGTCTCGCGGTTGATGACCTGGTGGCGCTTGACGCCCTGCGTCTCCTCGGTGCCGGAGCTCACGCCCTCGAAGTGGATCACGACCGCTTCCGGCTGGTAGTAGACGCGCTTGCCGAGCTCGCGCACGCGGAACGCGAGATCGGTGTCCTCGTAGTAGGCCGGCGCGTAGGCGCGATCGAACCCCTCCAGCGCCTGCCAGTCGGCGCTGCGCAGCGCGAGGCAGGCGCCCGAGCAGTAGTCGACCGCCCGCAGGTAGCGGTAGGGCGGCTTCTCGGGATCGTCGCCGCGGCCCCAGTTCCACGCCGAGCCGTCGCGCCACACGATGCCGCCGGCCTCCTGCAGCCGGCCGTCGGGATAGACGAGCCGCGCGCCGACGAGGCCGGCGTCGGGACGGCTGTCGAACACCGCCAGCAGCGCCTCGAGCCAGCCCTCGGTGACCTGGACGTCGTTGTTCAGCAGCACCAGGAAGTCCCCGCGCGCCGCCGCGGCGCCGAGGTTGCAGCTCGCGATGAAGCCGCCGTTCACCGCGGCGCGCAGGAACTGCACGCCGCGCACGCGGTCGAGCGCCTCCGCGGCCGGCTCCGGGGAGGCGTCGTCGACGACGATGACCTCGACGCGCGCGAGCGCGGTGAAGCGCGCGAGGCTGCGCAGGCAGTTGAAGGTGTGCTCGTGGTGGCCGTAGACGGGGATCACGATCGAGACGGCGGGCTGCGCGGCGGCCTCGCAGGTCGCGAGGCTGAGCGGCCCGATCGGGACCAGCTCGGGATGGACCGCCGTGGTCGCGCTCTCGCGCGCCGCGCCGAGCCGCGCGCGCACGCGCGCCGCGAGGCCCGCCGGCCCGTCCTCGGCCAGGATGTGCAGGGCGTGCGGCACGAGCTCCGCCAGCTCGCGGCCCTGCCGCGCGAACCGTTGGGCCTGAGCGCGCAGCGCCGCCAGCCTGACGGCGAGCGCGCGCAGCGGCGCCGTGATGCGCCACGAGGTGCTCGCCTCCAGCGACGCGACGCGGCCCCAGGCGCGGTCCAGGTCGTGGCGCAGCCCGGCCAGCTCGAGATGGAGCTCGCCGAGCTCGACGCGCTGGGCGTCGATCTGCCTGCCGCGCCGCTCCAGCTCGTCGCGCATGCGCTCGATGTCGTCCGCGCGCTCGAGGATTTCCCACCAGCGCTTGCCGATGCGCCGCTCGTGGCGGGCGAGCACGGCGTAGTCGCGGCTGGCTTCCTCCAGCCGGCTCTTCAGCGCGAGGCGCGATTCGCGGTGCCCGCATTCGACGCCGTGCTCCCAGAGCGTCTCCAGCGCGAGCGGCGCGCCGCCGTCGGCCGGCGGCCGGTCGAGGATCTCGAGCCGGTCCGCGGGCGGCGCAACGGACGCCGCCTCGTGCGGCCGCGCGCGCACCGGCGCCGTGAACCAGTCGCGCCAGGCGCGGCGGCGCGCGGCGGCGTCGCCGTCCGCCGGGGCCGTGCCGCCGGCACG
>CAYXJM010000293.1:0-4005 GCA_964465455.1 uncultured Klebsiella sp. | reverse complement strand
GCACGGTGACCGAGCCCTTGACCAGGTAGAACAGGCTGTCGCCCTTGTCGCCGGCGTGGATGATCGTGCTGCGGGCGGGGAAGCGGCGCCGGTGGCAATGGGCCAGGAAGGCGTCCGGATTCTTCAGGCGCGGTGCGAGCGACAGGGTCAGCACGATGAATACCTCGACGGCTTGGGCTTCCTGGTACCCGTGGAAGGATAGTACGCGCTACCGCCTTTGCCACGGCGTTCACGTTCCGGGCGCGGAAATCGCGTGAGTTGTGCGCAGCCCCCGCGGGCGCCGGTGCGCCATGCGCCGAGGGCTTGCTAAGCTGCGCGGCTTTCGTTCACGGGCCCGCGCGGCGGCGGGAGAGCAGGAGCAGCATGAAAGGTACGGTGACGTGGTTGAGCGGGCGGGCCTTCGTGGCCGAGTCCGGAAGCGGGCATGCGGTGGTCATGGACGGTCCGCCCGACGGCGGCGGCCGCAACATCGGCCTGCGGCCGATGGAGATGGTGCTGCTCGGCGTCGGCGGCTGCTCGGCCTACGACGTCGTGACGATCCTGGAGAAGTCGCGGCAGAAGGTCAGCGACTGCCGCGTCGAGCTGAGCGCCGAGCGCGCCGACGCCATTCCCGCGGTGTTCACGAAGATCCACATGCACTTCGTCGTGGCCGGCGAGGAGCTCAACCCGAAGCAGGTCGAGCGCGCCGTGAAGATGTCGGCGGAGAAGTACTGCTCGGCCTCGATCATGCTGGGCAAGGCCGGCGTCGAGATCACCCACGATTTCGAGATCGCCGGGGCCTGAGAGCTGCGGGCTGCGCCGGACCCGCCAGGCCGGCGCAAGGCACCCGTCGGCATGGATGCCGACCTACAGGCGATAGGTGCTCGCGGTCATCAGCCGCGACACCAGCGACATCAGCTCCTTGACCTGCGGCGGAAAGTCCGTGCCCCCGGACTCGAGGGCGTGGGTGGCGTGGCGCGCCTCGTCCTCCAGCATCTGCTCCACGATCGCTCGGCTCCGGCCGTCTTCGGGCGGCAGGCGCTCGAGGTGTTCGCGCAGGTGGCGGCAGACCTGTTCCTCGGTGGCGGCCACGAAGCCGAGGCTCCAGCGGTCGCCGGCCGCGCCCGCGGCGGCGCCGAGACCGAAGGACAGCGCGTAGAACAGCGGGTTCAGCACGCTGGTGTGGCTGCCCATCTGCTGCACGCGTTCCTCGCACCACGCCAGGTGGTCGATCTCCTCGTCGGCGGCCTGCTCCATGCCGCTGCGCACGGCGTCGCGCTTCGCGGTGAGCGCCTGCCCCTGGTACAGGGCCTGGGCGCAGACCTCGCCGGTGTGGTTGATCCGCATCAGGCCGGCGACGTGGCGCTTCTGCGCGGGGTCGAGCTCGGGCTCCGCAAGGTCCAGGGCCGGGCTCGCCCGTCCCGGCGGCGGCGCCTCGCCGGTCGCGAAGCGGCGCGCCCGGTCGAGTCCGATCACGAGATGGTCGAGCACGGTAAGCCGGCGCTGCATGTGGGGAAGCTGCTGACGGTTCGGTGCGCGGATTCTATAGTGGAGTGCACGCGGCGCCAAACACGGCCGCATCACCGGCCCACGCGGTCGCAACGGGGGGGACGAGGATGACGCAGGAGCCGCAGCCCGAGGCCATGAGCGACTTCCGGGACCTGCAGCTGCTGATCCGCTCGCACGTGCCGCTGCTGGTCGTCGAGACGCACGACGAGAACCGCGCGCGCGAGCTGCTCACGCGGCTCGCGGTCAAGGAGGCCCTGCCGCTGTTCGTGTGGACCGTGACCGACGGGCTGCAGCGGCTCGGCTTCGGCGAGCTGCCGGCCGCGGAGGCGCTGCTCGAGCCCGATGCCGTGCTGAAGACCGTGAAGTCGCACCGCGAGCCGGGCCTGTTCGTGCTGTGCGACATCCATCCCTACCTCGCGGAGCCGCGCATCGTGCGGCTGCTGAAGGACATCGCGCTGCGCTATCGCGAGGTGCCGCACACGCTGGTGCTGCTGAGTCACCGGCTCGGGATCCCGCCGGAGCTCGCGCGCCTCGCGGCCCGCGTCGAGCTGTCGCTGCCCGACGAGGAGGAGATCATGGCCATCGTGCGCGAGGAGGCGCGGCGCTGGCAGGCGGCCAACGGCGGCCGGCGCGTGAAGACCGACAACCGCACGCTGACCCAGCTCACGCGGAGCCTGCGCGGCCTCACGCACGCGGACTGCTCGCGCCTCGTGCGCAGCGCGATCTTCGATGACGGCAGCATCACGGAGTCCGCGCTGCCCGAGATGAACCGCGCCAAGTTCGAGCTGATGGACCTCGACGGTGTGCTCAGCTTCGAGTACCGGACCGAGCAGTTCGCGAGCGTCGCCGGCATGCAGCGCCTGCGCGCCTGGCTGGAGCAGCGCCGCGAGGCGGCGGTCGCGGCCGGCGAATCGGGCGCGGCCGACCGTCCCAAGGGGGTGCTGCTGCTCGGCGTGCAGGGCGCGGGCAAGAGCCTGACGGCACGCGCGGTGGCGGGCGCCTGGGGCCTGCCGTTGCTGCGCCTCGACATGGGCGCGCTCTACAACAAGTACATCGGCGAGACCGAGCGCAACCTGCGCGAGTCGCTGCGCTCGGCCGAGCTGATGGCGCCCTGCGTGCTCTGGCTCGACGAGATCGAGAAGGGCGTGGGCGGCGCGGACACCGACGAGGGCGTCTCGCGCCGCCTGCTCGGCAGCCTGCTCACGTGGATGGCCGAACAGCGCGACGGCGTGTTCGTCGTGGCCACCGCGAACGACGTCTCGGCGCTGCCGCCCGAGCTGCTGCGCAAGGGCCGCTTCGACGAGCTGTTCTTCGTCGATCTCCCCGACGACGCGACGCGCGAGCAGATATTCCGCATCCACCTGCGCCGTCGCGGCATCGAGCCCGAGGGCATCGACGTGGGCACGCTGGCCGCGGCGAGCGAGGGCTTCTCGGGGGCGGAGATCGAGCAGGTCGTGGTGAGCGCCCGCTACCGGGCGGCGGCCGAGCAGGCGCCGCTCGACAGCGCGCACCTGATGACCGAGATACGCGCCACCGTGCCGCTCTCGGTCACGATGGCCGAGCGCACCGAGGCGCTGCGCGCGTGGGCCGACGGGCGCACGGTGCCGGCGAACTGAGGCGCGCCGCGCCAGTACCATCAACGGAGCAGGGAGCCGAGCGGTGCAACACGAACCCCATGCCTTCACCCTCGCGCAGAAGATCTACCTCTGGCTCGCGACGATTTTCATCGCCTCGCTGCTGATCGCCGACATCGTCGGCATCAAGCTGTTCCGCATCCCGTTGCCGTTCACGCTGTTCGGCTTCGAGGCCATCGAGCACACCTGCGGCATGCTGACTTTCCCGATCACCTTCCTGCTGACGGACCTGATCAACGAGTACTACGGTCCGCGCGCCGCGCGCCGCATCACCTACCTCGGGCTCGCCGCCGCGCTGTTCGCGTTCGGCGTGATGAACCTCGCGCAGTCGATGCCCTACCTCGACGCGCCGTGGAACGTGCGCAAGGAGCAGTTCGACGCGATCTTCGGCTCGGCGAAGGTGATGTACATGGCCTCGCTCTGCGCCTACCTGGTCGGGCAGCTGAGCGACATCGCGGTGTTCGGCTTCCTGAAGCGCCTGACGGGGCAGCGTTTCGTGTGGCTGCGCGCCACCGGCAGCACGGTGTTCTCGCAGTTCATCGACTCCGTCGTCGTGAGCTACCTGGCCTTCTCCCTCGGGCGGCAGATCGTCGCCGACCCGGCCCTGCCGCCGGCGCCGCTCGGCGCGATTCCCTCGATCGCGATCACCGGCTACGCGCTCAAGTTCACGCTCGCGCTCGCGATCACGCCGCTGATCTACGCCGGGCGCTACGCGATGCACCGCTGGGGCGGGCTGGTGCCGATCGAGGTCGCCCCCGTCAAAGCGTAGGTCCGGATTCATCCGGACATTGCGGACTCCCGATGTCAGGCTGAAGCCTGGCCTGCGGGGCCCGCGCGCTCGCGCGCGATGGCGCGGTGGCCGATGTCGCGGCGATAGAAGCCG
>CAYXJM010000292.1:0-4006 GCA_964465455.1 uncultured Klebsiella sp. | reverse complement strand
CTTGGCTTCCTGGATCGTGACCTTCACGACCTGGATGCCGGTGCCGTAGTTGTCGAGGTAGCCCTGGAGCTTGCTGCGCACGTCGTCGCTGATCTGGCCGCGCCCCTCGGACAGCACCTGGTCGAGCTTGCTGCTGCCGACCACGTGGCGCAACGCGCTCTCGGTGGCCTGGCGCAGGCTGAATTCGGGATCGCGCACGTTGAGCACGAAGGACTTCACGTCGCTGATGTTGTACTGCACGACGATCTGCATCTCGACGATGTTCTCGTCCTGCGTCAGCATCCGGCCCTCCGAGCCGTACTGCCGCTCGCGCGTCACGTTGACGGGAATCACCTGGTCCATGAGCCGCGGCTTCCAGTTGAGGCCGGGGCCGAGGGTCTGGTGATAGCGGCCGAAGCGCAGCACCACCGCGCGCTCCTGCTCGTCGATCACGTAGATGCCGAGGTAGAACCACACGCCGACGATGAGCAGCAGGACCAGGCCGAGCACCCCGCCGTTCAGGCGCGCGTCCCCGCTGCCGCCGCCCCCGAGCGCACCACCGAGTTTTTCACGGAACTTGCGGAACGCCTCGTCGAGATCCGGCGGCCCCTGGTCGCCGCCCCACGGATCGCGCTGCTTGCCGTTGCCACCTGGTTCGTTCCAGGCCATGTCGTTCTCCCGCCGGTTACTGTTTGCGCGTGCGCGATGAACGCCGGATTCTATCAGATGTGTCCGGCGGCCGGCCGCGCCCGCGTGTCCGCTTTCTCCTCGGCGAGCAGCTGCGCGAGCATCACGCGCGGCAACCGGACCTCGAGGCTGATCTGCCCCTGCTCGTCGACGTGCTCGGCGAGCACCGCGCCCTTCTCGTAGAGCCGCGCGCGCAGGCGCCCCTGCGCCGGCGTGATCGGAATGCTGTCGTGCACCAGGTCCTGCTCGAGCAGCTCGGCGACCGCCTCGCGCAGCAGTTCCATGCCGGCGCCGCTCTGCGCCGAAACCCACACGCGCACCGGCTTGCCGTCCTCGCCGCGGTCGATACGCGGCGCGGCTTGCAGCAGATCAATCTTGTTGTAGACGTCGAGCCGGCGCACCTTGTCGGCGCCGATCTCGCCGAGCACCTTCTCGACCTCGAAAGAAGTGTCCTCGCGGTCGGCGGCGCTGGCGTCGATCACGTGCAGCAGCAGGTCGGCGAGCTGCGCTTCCTCGAGCGTGGCGCGGAAGGCCTCGACAAGCTGGTGCGGCAGGTGGCGCACGAAGCCCACCGTGTCGGCCAGCACCACGGGACGCCCGTCGGGCAGCGCGCAGCGGCGCATCGTGGGATCCAGGGTCGCGAAGAGCTGGTCGGCCGCGTAGACGCCGGCGCCCGTGAGGGCGTTGAACAGCGTGGACTTGCCCGCGTTGGTGTAGCCGACCAGGGAGACCGTGGGCACCTCGGCGCGCTGGCGCGCGCGCCGGCCCTGCTCGCGCTGCGAGTGCACCTTCTCCAGCCGCCGTGTCAGCAGGCGGATGCGGTCGCGCAGCAGGCGGCGGTCCGTTTCGAGCTGCGTCTCGCCGGGACCGCGCAGCCCGATGCCGCCCTTCTGGCGCTCGAGGTGGGTCCAGCCGCGCACCAGGCGCGTCGACATGTGGCGCAGCTGCGCGAGCTCCACCTGCAGCTTGCCCACGTGCGAGCGCGCGCGCTGCGCGAAGATGTCGAGGATCAGGCCGGTGCGGTCGACGACGCGGCAGGCGAGCGCCCGCTCGAGGTTGCGCTCCTGCGAGGGACTCAGCGCGTGGTTGAAGATCACCAGCGCCGCGTCGTGTGCCCTCACCGCCGCTTCGATCTCGGCGAGCTTGCCGCTGCCGACGAAATGCCTGGGATCGGGCCGGTCGCGCTGGCCGAAGACGAACTCCACCGGGTCGCCGCCCGCGGACAGCACCAGTTCCTCGAGCTCGCGGGGATCCTCCTGCGCGCTGCCGGCCCCCAGTTCGAGATGAACGAGTACTGCCCGCTCACCGCTCTCCGGGCGTTCGAAGAACACCTTAGTCGGCGGCCTCGTCGGTCTCGGAACCGAGCCGCACCGGACGCGAGGGCACGACGGTCGATACCGCGTGCTTGTAGACCATCTGGCTGACCGTGTTCTTCAGCAGGATCACGAACTGGTCGAAGGATTCGATCTGGCCCTGCAGCTTGATGCCGTTGACCAGGTAGATGGAAACCGGGATGCGCTCCTTGCGCAGCACGTTCAGGAAAGGGTCTTGTAAGGTTTGCCCCTTTGACATCAAAGCATTCTCCTGTTGCAGCCCCCGCGGGGCTGATTGCTGTGGCGCCCGACGCAGCGGGCGGCTGGCGGGTCTGATGACCCGGTACCATCATACGAACGAACCATTGAAAGCTCATTCTAAAGCTTTGCGTACTCGTCCCTTCCTATATGGAGGCCTCCTGCACCCGTTTCAAGGCCAGATCGAGCAATTTGTCCGGTTCCGGCTCGTCGCCCGGCAGGATTTCCAGCCCCGGCCAGGACCTGAGCCAGGTGAGCTGGCGCTTGGCGAGCTGCCGCGTGGCGGCAATGGCGCGCTCGCTCATCTCCTGCCGCGACACCCGCCCGTCCAGGTAATCCCAGGCCTGGCGGTAGCCGACGCTGCGGATCGAGGGCAGGTCCGGGTGCAGGTCGCCGCGCGCCTTCAGGGCCCGGACCTCGTCCAGGAAACCGGCCGCCAGCATCGCGTGGAAGCGCGCGGCGATGCGCCGGTGCAGCGCGGCGCGATCCGCGGGGATCAGCGCGAGCTGCAGCAGGCGGCAGGGCAGGTCGGCGGCGGGTGACTGCGCCGCGTGCAGGCTGCTCATGGGCCGGCCGCTGGCCAGATAGACCTCGAGGGCGCGCTGCACGCGCTGGCGATTGCCCGGATCGATGCGCGCCGCGCTCGCGGGATCCACCGCCGCGAGGCGGCGATGCACCGCCTCCCAGCCCTCGCGCGCCGCCAGCGCCGCGATGCCGGCGCGGATGGCCGGGTCGGCGCCGGGCATCTCCGCGAGGCCGTGGATCAGCGCACGGAAGTAGAGCATGGTGCCGCCCACCAGCAGCGGCGTGCGCCCCGCGGCGAGAATTTCCCCGATCGCGGTGAGCGCGTCACGGCGGAACTCGGCCGCGGAGTACGGCTCGGCCGGGTCGCGGATGTCGATCAGGCGGTGCGGATAGCGTGCGAGCACGGCGGGCTCGGGCTTCGCGGTGCCGATGTCCATGCCGCGGTAGACCTGCGCCGAGTCCACGCTGACCAGCCCGCAGTCCAGCCGGTCCGCGAGCGCGAGCGCGAGCGCGGTCTTGCCCGAGGCGGTCGGCCCCATCAGGCAGATGGCGAGCGGGCGCGGGTCGGTGCCCGTGGCGGCCGTGCTCATCGGCCGCGCAGGAACAGCCGGTCGAGTTCCGCCAGCGACTGGACCGCCCAGGTGGGGCGGCCGTGGTTGCACTGGCCGCTGCGCTCGGTGCGCTCCATGTCGCGCAGCAGGCCGTTCATCTCGGTGATGCTGAGCTGGCGGTTGGCGCGCACGGCGCAATGACAGGCCATGCCCGCGAGTATCTCGTCGGCGTGGGCCTCGATGCGCGCGCTGCTGCCGTATTCCAGCAGGTCGGCGATCACGTCGCGCACCAGCGCCGCGATGTCGGCGCCCGCGAGCAGCACCGGGATCTGGCGCACCACCACGGCTTCCTCGCCGGCCCGCGCGAGCTCGAGCCCGAGCGCCGCCAGCGCGTGCCCGTGCTGCTCCACGCAATCGGCCTCGCGCCGGCTGACCGCGATCACCTGCGGCACCAGCAGCGGCTGCGCGCGCACGCCGCCGGCATCGCGCGCAGCCTTCATGCGCTCGTAGGTGATGCGCTCGTGGGCGGCGTGCATGTCGACGACCACGAGGCCGTCGCGGTTCTCGGCGAGGATATAGATGCCCTTCAGCTGGGCGATGGCGTAGCCGAGCGGCGGCACATCGCCCTCGCTGCCATCGCCGACCCCGCCCGGAACCGTCCCGGGCACCGCCGTTTCCGTGAGCGCGCGGTAG
>CAYXJM010000291.1:0-4007 GCA_964465455.1 uncultured Klebsiella sp. | reverse complement strand
GGAAATTAAGCTTTGTTAAACGCAAACGGGCGTGGATCGCTCCACGCCCGTCGCGGTTCGGTCCGGCCAGTGCGGCGTCAGAACTCGTAGCTGAGGTCCATGCCATAAGTGCGCGGGGCGCCGTAGTAGCTGACCGTCCAGATGATGAACGGGATCGTGCTCATCCGGTAGTCCTCGTCCAGCAGGTTCTTGCCCCAGGCCGCGACCTTCATGCTGCCGTTGCCCAGCGGGATGTCGGCCAGTGTCAGCCGGCCGTTCAGCAGGCTGTAGGCATCCAGCTGCGAGTGCAGGTTCTGCAGCGGCTCGGTGTAGACCACGCGGTCGTCCGTGTACGTCCAGTCGAGCCGCGCGGTCAGGTTGCCGCACAGGACCCCGGGCACCGTGTACTGGATGCCGGCGCTCGCGGTGTTCTCGGGCGCATAGGCGACGTCCCGGTCATTGGCCACGTCCACGCCGGCGTCGATGTACTCGTCGTATTCCGCGTCCAGGTACCCGTAGTTGAAGTTCAGCTGCAGGTTCTCCACCGGCACCGCCACCAGCTCGAGCTCGACGCCCTGCACAGTCGCCTTGCCCGCGTTGTCGACCACGGAGGCGGCCGAGCCGTCGGCGAGGAAGATCGAGAGCTGCATGTCGTCGACCTTGTTCCGGAACGCCGCCGCGTTGAGCTGCAGGCGGTCGTCGAGCCAGCGCGACTTCAGGCCCAGCTCGTAGGAGGCCACTTCCTCCGGATCGTACGCGCGCTGGAACGATTCGGGCGAGCCCGCCTCGCCGTTGAAGCCGCCGGATTTCCAGCCCTCGGCGTAACGGGCGTAGACGTTGGCGTCGTCGCTGAGATCCCAGGCCAGCGTGACGGCGGGCGAGAAGTTGTTCCAGTCCTCGTCGGCCTTGGTGTAGGGCTCGCCCGGGTGCTGCCAGTACTGGTCCTTCTTCTCTTCGGTGTAGCGCGCGCCGACGGTGACCGTCAGGCGGTCGCGCAGCATCTCGGCGCCCGGCTTCCAGTCGAACTGGCCATAGACCGCGCGGGACTCGCTCTCCAGCCCGTACTCGTTGACGCCGGTCGGCGTGCCGAAGACGCCGAAGAAGGTGATCGGGTTGATCACGTCGGCGGATTCCTCGAAGTAGTAGAGCCCGACCACGTAGTTGACGCGCTCGGTGGCACCCACCAGCTGGAGCTCCTGCGAAGTCTGGTCGTAATCGATACCGCGGCCGGAGTGGAAAGCGTCGATCGGCGAACCGTCGATGTCGAGCAGGTCGTCCCAGGTCATCTCGCGATAGGAGGTGATGGACTTCAGCTGCACGTCGCCCAGGAAGCCGCTCTCGCCGAGATCGTAGCCGAGGTGCAGCGAGTGGCCGTCGATATCGGCCTCCTCGAATACCTCGGTATCGGAACTGAGGCGCGAGGGGCGCTTGTCCTCGTCACCGACGTAGGGCAGCAGGAAGGGCACCTGGTCCGGGTCGGCGTGCGTCAGGTGCGGCGCCTGCGGGGTGTTGTCCTTGTTGCTGAAGTCGTAGGCGTAGCGCGCGTCGAAATTCTCGGTCACGTCGAGCGCCAGCGCGACGCGGCCGGAGTCGGCATCGGTGCTGTCCCACTCGTCGGCGACCGCCGGCTGCGCCAGCGGGCTGCCGACGCGATCGTGGGTGCCGCTCGTATAGCCTTCATGCTCCTCGTGCTGCAGCGTGATGTTGGCGCTCAACTGACCGAGGCCCTCGCCAACCGTGCCCCATGCCGGCGTGTCGACGCTGGCGCGCGCGCGGTAGTAGCCGTAGTTGCCGTAGCTTCCCAGCAGCTCGCCGCCGAATTCGCCCGAGGGCTTGCGGGTGACCAGGTTCACGGCGCCGCCCACGGTGTTCTTGCCGTAGAGCGAGCCCTGCGGGCCGCGCAGCACCTCGATGCGCTCGAGGTCCGCCACGTCGAAGATGCCGCCGAGCACCTTGCCGATGAAGACGCCGTCGACGTACATGCCGACGGTCGGCTCCCAGGTGATCGCGGGGTTCGTGGTGACCGAGCCGCGGATCGCCACGGTGGCGCCGGTGGTGCTGCTCGGCGAGGCGTTGAACATGACGTTCGGCACCAGGCCGCTCAGCTCCTGAATGTCCTCGATGCCCTGCTGCTCCAGCGCTTCCGAGCTGAAGGCGGAAATCGCGATCGGCGCTTCCTGCAGCGACTGCTCGCGCTTCTGCGCCGTGACGACCATCTCCTCCAGGCCGGCCGTCTGCGCCAGTGCCTGGATGCCGGCTCCGGCGAGCAGCGCCGCCGTGACGGCGCGGGCAATTGCGGTTTTTCTGATATGCATGTTCGGTTCCCCTGGGAAATTTCTTGTTCCGCGCGCAGGCGCAGGCCGCCTCCTCGCTGCGGCCGAGTGTAGGCTCCGACCCGCGGCGGGCAACCCAAATGGGTCGCGGGCAGGGGCATCACGGAAATAGTTACGGGAATTCCGGGCAGTCGCGGGGCGATCGCCCCACCTCCGGCGAGGGCATGCAAACGCCCTGCCCGGAAGCAGAACGGGCGTGGATCGCTCCACGCCCGTTCCGGGTTCCAGGTACCTCGACCGCGGCGATCAGAACTCGTAGGTGAGGTCCATGCCGTAGGTGCGCGGCTCGCCGAAGTAGCTGACGGTCCAGATGATGAACGGCAGCGTGTTGATCCGGTACTCCTCGTCCGTGAGGTTCTTGCCCCAGGCCGCGACCTTCAGCTTGCCCTCGCCGAGCGCGATGTCGGACAGCGTGAGGCGCGCGTTCAGCAGGCTGTAGCTGTCGAGTTGCGAGTGCAGGTTCTGGACCGGGTCCGGGTAGGCCACGCGGTCGTCCACGAAGCTCCAGTCCACGCGTGCCGTCAGGTCGCCGCAGCAGGGCAGCACCTGCGGGATCGTGTACTGGATGCCCGCGTTGACGGTGTTCTCCGGCGAATAGGGGAATTCCCGGTCGTCCGCCACGTCCACGCCGGCGTCGATGTACTCGTCGTACTCCGGATCCAGGTAGCCCCAGTTGACGTTGAGCTGCAGGTTGTCGACCGGCATCGCCAGCACCTCGAGCTCGAAGCCCTGGATGGTGGCCTTGCCGGCGTTGTCCACCACCGAGGCGGCCGAACCGTCGGCCAGGAACACCGAGACCTGCATGTCGTCGACCTTGTTCTCGAACACGGCGGCGTTGACCTGCAGGCGGTTGTCCACCCAGCGCGACTTCAGGCCCAGTTCGTAGGACTGCACTTCCTCCGGATCGTAGCCGAGCTCGAATGCGTCCAGCGTGTCGGACTCGCCGTTGAAGCCGCCGGACTTCCAGCCCTCGGCGTAACGCACGTAGACGTTCGCGTCGTCGCTGAGATCCCAGGTGAGCGTGACGGCCGGCGAGAAGTTGTTCCAGTTGTCGTCGGCCTTGCCCGCGAAGGTCGGGTGCTCGATGTACTGGTCCTTCTCCTCCTCGGTGTAGCGCGCCCCCAGCGTGACGGTCAGGCGGTCCTGCAGCATCGCGGCGCCCGGCTTCCAGTCGAGCTGGCCGAACACGGCCTTCGACTCGCCGTCGAGACCGTAGTAGTTGGTGCCCGTCGGCGAGCCGAACACGCCGAAGAACGTGATCGGGTTCGTGACGTCCGCCTTTTCATCGAAGTAGTACAGGCCGAGCACGTAGTTCACGCGGTCGGTCTTGCCGAGCATCTGGAACTCCTGCGAGGTCTGCTCGTAGTCGACGTAGCGCGCGGAGTGGAAGGCGTCGACCGGCGAGCCGTCGATGTCCAGCAAGTCGTCCCAAGTGAGCTCGCGGTAGGAGGTGATCGACTTCAGCGTGACGTCGCCGAGCGCGCCCAGCTCGCCGAGACCCCAGTCGAGGTGCAGCGCGTGGCCTTCGATCTCCGACTTCTCGAAGGTCGGCTGGTCGCTGCTGATGCGGTTCGGGTACTTGTCCTCGTCCTGCACGTACGGCGCCAGGAAGCCCGCGGGGCCCGCGAGTTCGACGTGCGTCAGCGCGCCGCCGCGGGTGCTGGTGTCCTTGTTGCTGAAGTCGTAGGAGTAGCG
>CAYXJM010000290.1:0-4014 GCA_964465455.1 uncultured Klebsiella sp. | reverse complement strand
CGCTTGCGAACGACTTCCCAAGCAACCGTTAGGTCCCCGTTATTGCTGCCGCGATACTGGCGCGCAAGCTCTAGCAGCAACTTTGCGGCGTTGCCCGTAAGCCCCTGGTAATCGGGGTGATCCATCACCGCGCGCGGAATCCCCGCATAGCTATACCCCTGCCCGCCAGCCTTCCCCCCTCGCTTCCGCCGCCCGCCGCTCATGGCTCATCACCGCGAAGGACCGCGTAGGACACGCCAGGCGGCGCGCCGTCCTCAAGCAGGGCAAGTTCGTGATGCGCCGTCGATTCGCGCTCACAGTGCGCCACAAGAAGCCACGCGCTGGCTTCCCCGTCGGCCTCCGGGATGACGTGCACAAATCGCGGCCCATGCTGGCTCGCGTAGGTATTGGCGGCGTCGAGGTCTGGGAATCGACGCACAAAGCGGCAAACCCGCCAGCGTTTCAAGCTCGGATACTGGATCATCGCGGTAACCCTCATGCTGCGCGCGTCGGGTTGGCGTCGCGTGCGTATTCCGGAGCATAGCTGCCACCGATTCCGGAGCAATGCTGCCACCCGTTCCGGTCCAATGCTGCCACCCATTGCGGACTAATGCTGCCACCCCCTGAGAGGGGCTGGGGAGCGCCGCGTTTCGCGGGTTAACCGTTCGCTATCTTGCCGCCTTTTCGTTCGACGGAGAGGCGGGGATGGCGGCAGAGAGGTTGACCATGCGACAGATTCGAGAGGTGTTGCGCCTCAAGTGGGGGCTCGGCTATTCCGACCGCCAGGCCGCAGCCGCCTGCGGCGTGAGCCGCCCAGCGATAAAGAACTATCTGCAGCGCGCCACCACGGCCGGGCTGCACTGGCCCTTGCCGGACGAACTCGACGACCTGGCGCTCGAGCAGCGGCTGTTTCCGCCACCGGTGGCCCCGCCGGCCCGCGCCCGGCCGCTGCCCGACTTCGCGGCCATGCATCAGGAGCTGCGCCGCAAGGGCGTCACTCTCCTGCTGCTCTGGGAGGAGTACAAGGAGGGTCACCCCGAGGGCTTGCAGTACAGCCAATATTGCGAGCACTACCGGCGCTGGGCGGCGCAACTCAAACCCTCGATGCGGCAGGTGCACCGGGCCGGCGAGCGCTGCTTCGTTGACTACGCCGGCCAGACCGTGCCGGTGGTCGATCCCCGTACCGGCGAGGAGCGGACGGCGCAGGTCTTCGTCGCCGTGCTCGGCGCCAGCCACTACTGCTACGCCGAAGCCACCTGGACCCAGTCGCTGCCCGACTGGATCGGCAGCCACGGCCGTGCCCTACGCTACTTCGGCGGCGTGCCGGAGTTGCTGGTACCCGACAACCTCGCCAGCGGCGTTACCCGCGCCCACCGCTATGAACCGGCCCTGAACCCCACCTACCGCGACATGGCCACCCATTACGGCACGGCGATCCTGCCGGCCCGCGTGCGCAAACCGCGCGACAAGGCCACGGTCGAGACGGCCGTGCAGCTGGTCGAGCGCTGGATCCTTGCCCGGCTGCGTCACCGCCAGTTCTTCTCCCTCGCCGAACTCAACACCGAGGTCGCGCGGTTGCTGGAGGATCTGAACACCCGGCCGCTGCGCGTGCTGCCGGGTAACCGCCGCAGCCAGTTCGAGCAGATCGACCGTCCGGCTCTGCGGCCACTGCCTGCACACCCCTATGTGTTCGCCGAATGGACTCACGCCCGCGTCCACATCGATTACCACGTCGCTGTCGCCGGTCACTTCTATTCGGTGCCCTACACCCTGATCGGCCAGCAGCTCGATGTGCGGCTGACCGCGCACACCGTCGAGGTCTTCCGCCGCGGCGTGCGTGTGGCGTCCCATGCCCGCTCGCACGACAAGGGGCGTCACACCACCGCGCCCGAGCACATGCCGGTAGCCCACCGCGAGTACGCGCACTGGACGCCGGCCCGCCTGATCGCGTGGGCCGGCAAGACCGGGCCGTCCACGGCCGGGCTCGTCGAGGTCCTGATGGCGCGACGTGCCCACCCGCAGCAAGCCTTCCGCGCTTGCCTCGGCATCATGCGGCTCGGCAAAACCTACAGCGACGAGCGTCTCGAAGCCGCTTGCGCCCGCGCCCTGCAGATCGGCGCCCACAGCTACCGCAGCCTCGAATCGATCCTGCGCCGGGGCCTCGACCAGCAGGAGCTTCCCCTCGATGCCCCATCCACCCCGAGTCCCGCCCACGACAACCTGCGCGGCCCCGGTTATTACCACTGACGGAGAACCCCGATGCTGACCCACCCGACGATCGACAAACTGCACCAGCTGCGCCTGCCCGGTATGGCGCGCGCACTCGGCGTACAACTCGCCGACCCCGGCATGGCGGCACTGAGCTTCGAGGAGCGGCTCGGCCTGCTCGTCGACGAGGAGGCCACCACCCGTGACGCCGCTCGCCTGAAGACGCGTCTGCGCACTGCGCTGTTGCGCCAGACGGCCTGCTGCGAGGACATCGACTTCCGCCATCCGCGCGGACTCGACAAGGCGCTGGTGAAGAAACTCGCCAGCGGCTCCTGGCTGCGCGAGCACCACAACTGCCTGATCACCGGCGCGACCGGCGTCGGCAAGAGCTACATCGCCTGCGCGCTCGCCCACCAGGCGTGCCGCGCCGGCCATCGCGTGCGCTACCTGCGCCTGCCGCGCCTGCTGTCGGAGCTCGAGATCGCGCGCAGCGACGGGCGCTACCGCAAGCTGCTCGCCCAATTCGCGCGCCTCGACCTGATCGTGCTCGACGACTTCGGGCTCGCGGCCTTCACCGATCACAACCGGCGCGACCTGCTGGAGTTGCTCGAAGACCGCTACGAGCGCAAGTCCACCATCGTCACCAGCCAGTTCCCGGTCGAGCAATGGCATGGGTTGATCGGCGATGCGACGCTCGCCGACGCGATCCTCGACCGATTGGTGCACAACGCCTACCGCATTCCGCTGAAGGGCGACTCGATGCGCAAAAGGCAGAGCCGATTGACAGACAACGAGGCCAACAGCCGATAATCCACCGCCCGCGTCGCTGCGCTCCGATGGCCCGGCAGCATTGCTCTGGAATCAGTGGCAGCATTCAGCCGGAATCACCGGCAGCATTGGCCGGAATGCGCAGGCTGGGCATTCACAAAGGCGAATCCACACCTTGTGGAAGCAGCCAAGGAGGGGAAGTAGATGAGCGCTAACAAGGAAATCAACTACGCGCCTCCGACACGCGGCTTAACTCAGTCGTTAGGGTTTTTCATGAAAGCGGTGATCTACTTCAGAAACTTTCTCGTTATCGTCGGGGCGGTCGCGCTCATATCACTCACGGCTTTTTTCTTCCCTCCGGAGAGCGGCGAACAGAAAGACGTGTTTGACTGGACCATTCTGGGTGCCTACCCGAATGCTACCGATACGGCATTAGCAGTCCTTGAACGCGGTGTCAGCAATACTGGAGCCAACACTGCCCCACGTTTTCGCGTAGAACTGCGAACAAAGAATGATTCAGAAAAATGGCTAAATCATCGGTATGTATGGAATAGCCATGTTCGCGAAGCGCCAACCGTTAAATGGGTCGATGGGAATATCCTCGAGATTCGGCATTTGAGTGAGCAAGTGTTGGAGTATGAGCCGGAAGTGAAATTGAATAATGCAACATACTGGGTCCGCCTCGATGTGGTTCCAAGCAAGCCCTAACAACCGCTTTGAGTCCGACGGCTTGCTCTTCCGCTGCGTTCCAGGACAAGCGGCGGCTTGAGCGGAACGTTAGGGGGCCTCGACGTGTCTCTCACGGATGCCGTGACTTTATGAGCCAGAACGCCGGTGTTCTCTCCACCGTGCTTTCTGGAGTCGTCATGACTGCAATCGTGGTATACGCGATTCTCTCGGCCATTCTCGTGAAAGAAACACGGTGCATTGAGCCGCTTGGGTTTCTCGGGCCATTCGGATGGCTAATTCCCGGCGGGATGGCGAGCACGTCATGGAGCGGCCGCTAGCCGTTACAATGCCACCCGGATGCGCCACCAACCGTGCGCGCAAAATGCCACC
>CAYXJM010000289.1:0-4045 GCA_964465455.1 uncultured Klebsiella sp. | reverse complement strand
TGAGGTGGTGGAGGGTGAACGCGCCGCAATCGACGAGCAGCAGCTCCGCGGGCGACTCGGCGAGGATCTGGCGGCAGAGCTCGGAACCGATCGAGCCGCCGGCACCGGTCACCAGCACGCGCTTGCCGGCGATGCAGACCGCGAGCAGGTCGGGCCGCGGCGGGATGGGTTCGCGCCCGAGCAGGTCCTCGAGCGTGATCTCCTGCACCTCGCTGATGCTCGCGCGCCCGCGCACGAGGTCCTCGAAGCGGGGGATGGTGCGCACGTGCACCGCGAGCTCCGTGAGCGCCTGCGTGATCTCGCGCCGGCGCGCGCTGTCGATCGAGGCCATGGCGAGGAAGATCTCGGCGATCCCGTTGCGCCGGATCTGCTCCGGTAGCCTGTCGAGACCGATCACCGGCACGTCGCTGATCACCCTGCCCTGCAGGGCGGGGTTGTCGTCGATGAAGAGCACCGGGTCGAACTGCTCGCCGTGCAGCAGAGCCGTCAGCAGCTGCCGGCCGGCGGAGCCCGCGCCATAGATGGCGATGCGCCGGGCGCTGCGCTGGCGGCTGTGCCGGTACCAGGAGCGCAGCAGCAGGCGCGAGCCGCCGACGCAGATCAGCATGAGGCACCAGTAGATGACCGGCAGCGAGCGCGGCATGTCGGCGCGCGTCAGCAGCAGGAACAGCGCCAGCAGCAGCGCCGAGATCGACACGCCCTTGACGATGGCGACGATGGCCTCGTGGCCCATGAAGCGCACGATGGCGCGGTACAGGCCGAGGCGCAGGAAGGCGACCGCGGAGACCAGCACCGTGGCGCCGCAGACGAGCAGTTCGCTGGTGCCGATCTGCACGTCCAGCGTGCCGTAGCGCAGCGTGGCGGCGAGGAACAGCGCGACCGGTATCGACACCAGGTCGACCACCAGCAGCATCGCTTGCCTGACGTTGCGCGGGAGCACGACGAAGCGCTGGTACAGCAGCGCGACGAACTCGCTGCCGGCCCGGCCGGCGTCGCGCAACATGCGGAAGATCGGTTTCATCGCGCTTCTCTGCCCACGCCTTCGGGACGCATCTCATTGCACCTTTGTCGTGCGCACGATGCTAACGCAAACGGCCCCGGCATGGCGCCGGACGGCGCGGTCAATCGTGCACACTATTTCACGCTGCGCCCCGGCGGCGCTGCAGGCCCGCGCGCATCGCCCCGCCACGCCAGCACCACGCCGAGACAGGGCGGCACGTAGGCGAGCAGCGCGAGGAACGGCCCGAAGCGGGGCACGCGGTGCGCGAGCAGCGCGAGCGGCAGCAGCCAGCACAGGTTCAGCGCGATGGCGCCCAGCGTCACCGGGCGGTGCGCGCCGCGGCGCCGCGCCAGCCGCTGGTAGGCGTGGTCGCGGTGCGCCTGCATCAGCGGCTCGCCGCGCCACGCCCGGTGCAGCAGCGTGAGCGTGGCGTCGGCGAGAAAGGCGGCCCACAGGATCGCCCACACCGCGAGCGACAGCTCGCCGCGCGCCACGGTCACCGCGCCGGCGGCGCCGAGCAGCAGGCCGAGCGGCTGGCTGCCCGTGTCGCCCATGAAGATCCGCGCCGGAGGCCAGTTCAGCACGAGGAAGCCGAGCGCCGCGGCGGCGACGCCGGCGAGCAGCAGCACCGAGTCGTTGAGCCCGGCGTCCTGCGCCAGCAGCCACGCCGCGGCGCCGGCCATGAACGCCGCCTGGGAGGCCGCGAGGCCATCGATGCCGTCCATGAAATTGAAGGCGTTGACCAGCCAGACCAGCGCGAGCAGCCCGATGGCCAGCAGCGCGAGCCCCGCGGCACCGGACCCCTGGCCCGACTCCGCCAGCGCGCAGAGCATTACGGCCGCGGCCGCGCCGCACTGCCCGAGCAGCCGCGGCAGCACCGGCAGCGCCCGCCGGTCGTCGGCATGGCCGAGCGCCGCCATGCCCAGCGCCAGGCCGAACACCAGCAGCCAGTCCCCGCGCACGTCGCCGAGCGCGAACGCCGCCGCCAGCGCCGCGAGGCAGCCCGCCACGATGCCCGCGCCCCCGCCCGTGGGCGTGGCAACGGCGTGCGAGCTGCGCGCGCCGGGCACGTCGATGCGCCCCACCCGCAGCGCCCAGCGGCGATAGCACCAGGTGACGAACCACGCCGCGGCAAAGGCCACGGCGGCGACGGCGACGGCGCGCATCAGAGCGCGCCCCTCACGGGTGGAGCGCCGGCAACGGCGCGGACGCGAAAAACGCAAGGGGCGCCCGCGGGCGCCCCCGGCGATGCCCGCCCGCGGTGTCAGAGCGACACGTGCGGGCGCAGCTGCTCGAGCATCTTGTCACCGATACCCTTGACATTGACCAGCTCGTCGATCGACTTGAACGGGCCGTGCTCGCTGCGATACGCCACGATCGCCTCGGCCTTCTTGATGCCGACACCGCGCAGCGAACCGGCCAGGGTGGCGGCATCCGCGGTGTTGATGTTGATCTGCTGGGCCTGCTGTACCGGCACGGCCGCCGTGGCGGCCTGCTCCGCGGCGGCGTGGGCCGCCGGCAGCACGATCAGCGAGAGCCCCAGCACCGATGCCTTCAGAACGTCTGCGATTTTCATTGGAATCCTCCTTGATTGTCGGGACACGGCACGGTGCATCCGTTGCACCGTGAACACACGCTAGCACGCACATTCAGGAGAATCTGTAGGAAATGTCGGACAGAATCGCATCGAGCGCCGCCGCCGGATCGGACGCGCCGGTGACCGGGCGCCCCACCACGAGGTAGTCGCTGCCCGCGGCGAGCGCCTCCGCCGGCGTCAGCGTGCGCCGCTGGTCGTCGGGCGCCGCTGCGGCCGGGCGAATGCCGGGCGTGACCAGCACGGGCGCCGCGCCGAAGCGGCTGCGCAGCAGCGGCGCCTCGCGCGCCGAGCAGACCACGCCGTCGAGTCCGCAGTCGAGCGTGAGCCCCGCCAGGCGCAGCACCTGGGCCTCGAGGCCGCCGCTCACCCCGGTTTCCGCGAGCTCGTCGGGCTCCATGCTGGTGAGCACCGTCACCGCTATCAGCAGCGGACGAGGCTCCGGCAGCGCCGCCAGCGCCGCGCGCGCGGCCTGCATCATGCGCCGGCCGCCGCCGGCGTGGACGTTCACCATCCACACGCCCAGTTCCGCCGCCGCGCGCACGGCGCCGGCCACGGTGTTGGGGATGTCGTGGAACTTGAGATCGAGGAACACCTCGAAACCGCGCGCGAGCAGGCTGCGGACCAGTTCCGGGCCGGCCGCCGTGAACAGCTCCTTGCCGACCTTGAGGCGGCAGCGGCGCGGGTCGAGACGCCCGGCCATCGCCAGCGCCGGCGCCGCCGCGGCATAGTCCAGCGCGACGACGACGCGCGGCCCGGCGGCGCCGCAGCGTTCAGGAGTGCCGGTGGGAGACTGCATGTGGGACCTCGAAAACGCGCCGGCCGGATGCCGCCCGCGCCGATGATGGGTGGAGGCGCCGCGCTCAGCGCGCCGACGCGGTCGTGGCCGCGGGCGGTGCGGGCACGGTTGTCGAGGCCCCCGGCGCGGCGCTCGCCCGGCGCGCGTGCGCCAGCACCCGCCGGGCGCGCCACAGCGCGACGCTGCCCGCGGCCAGCCCGCACAGCCCGCCGGCGACGAAAGCCGCGACGAGCCACACCGAGATCGCGACCGGTTCGAGGCGCGCGACCACGAGGTCGAGCGCCACAGGCTCGCTGTTGGCGAGGGAAAACAGGAAGGCCCACAGCCCGGCGGCCAGCACCAGGGCCAGCAGCAGCAAGCGCCGCAGCAGCGTCATCGCCGGCCGCTCAGCCGCTGATTTCCTGGTTGGCATTGAGATTGACGCGCTCGCGCATCTCCTTGCCCGGCTTGAAATAGGGGACGTATTTGCCCAGCAGGTCGACCGCGTCGCCGGTCTTCGGGTTGCGCCCGCGGCGGGGCTCGCGGTAATGCAGCGAGAAGCTGCCGAAGCCGCGGATCTCGATGCGGTCGCCCGTCGACAGGCTCTGCGCCATGTACTCGATGATCATCTTGACGGCGAGTTCGACGTCCTTCGGCGACAGCTGCTTCTGCT
>CAYXJM010000288.1:0-4052 GCA_964465455.1 uncultured Klebsiella sp. | reverse complement strand
CGGACGGTCGTCCGGCTGAAGCCGGACCTACGCGCTGGCCCGCTCGGCGCCGATGCCGGTGTTGGCGCGCACGCTGAGCTCGGCGAAGGCGGCGTCGGCGTCGGGCTGTGCCCGCGTGAGCAGCGTGCCGAGCACCGCGCCGAGGAAGCCGAGCGGGATGCTGACGATGCCCGGGTTCTTCAGCGGGAACAGCGGCGCGTGCTGGATCAGCGCGGCAGGTGTCGTGCCCATCACGCTGGGGCTCAGCACGATCAGCACGATCGAGCCCGCGAGCCCCGCGGTGAGCCCGCACACCGCGCCGCCGGTGTTGAAGCGGCGCCAGAACAGCGACAGCACGATCACCGGCAGGTTGGCGCTCGCCGCCACCGCGAAGGCGAGCCCCACGAGGAAGGCCACGTTGATGCTCTGCAGGCGGATCGCGAGCAGGATCGCCAGCGCGCCGACCACCAGCGCCGTGACGCGCGCGACGCGCACCTCCTCGCCCTCGCGGCGCTCGCGGCCGTGGTGGATCACGTTGGTGTAGAAGTCGTGCGCGAAGCTGGTGCTGGCGCTGATCGTGAGCCCGGCGACCACGGCGAGGATCGTCGCGAAGGCCACGGCGCTGATGAACGCGAAGAACAGCTCCCCGCCGAGATGTTCGGCGAGCAGCGGCGCGCTCATGTTCTCGACGGCGATGTTCGCCGGCGTCAGGATCGTCGCGGCCCCGAAGCCGAGAAAGGTGGTCATCACGTAGAACAGGCCGATGATGGCCATCGCCCACACCACCGAGGTGCGCGCCGTGGGCGCGTCCGGGACGGTGTAGAAGCGCACCAGGATGTGCGGCAGGCCCGCGGTGCCGAAGATCAGCGCGAGCCCGAGCGACAGCAGTTCGATGGCCCCCCAGGGCGGCTGGTACATTGAGCCGGGCTGCAGGAAGTCGCGCGTCAGGGTGACGCCTTCGGCGTTCGTCCAGCTGACGGAGCCGATCGCGGCGAAGAAGCGCGCGAAGCTGAAGTCGAAGTGCGCCAGTACCAGGCCGCTCAGGAACACCGTGCCGCTCATCAGCAGCACGGCCTTGATGATCTGCACCCAGGTGGTGGCGAGCATGCCGCCGAACACCACGTAGACGATCATCAGCGCGCCGACCACGCTCACCGCCACCTCGTAGCTCACGCCCGGCAGCAGCAGCTTCACCAGCGAGCCCGCGCCGACCATCTGCGCGATCATGTAGAAGGTCGACACCGTCAGCGTGCTCAGCGCCGCCATCGCGCGCACCGGGCGCGGGCTCAGGCGGTAGGCCAGCACGTCGGCCATGGTGTACTTGCCGGAGTTGCGCAGCGGCTCCGCGACGATCAGCAGCACCGTGAGGTAGGCCACCAGCCAGCCGACCGAGTACATGAAGCCGTCGAAGCCGTGGAACGCGATCATGCCGGCGATGCCGAGGAAGCTCGCGGCGCTCATGTAGTCGCCCGCGATCGCGAGCCCGTTCTGCCAGCCGGTGATGCGCCGCCCGGCGGCGAAATAGGCGCTCGCCCCGCTGGAGCGCCGCGCCGACCACCACGTCACCGCGAGCGTGACCGCGACGAAGCCGAGGAACATCGCCAGCGTGCTGGACATGCTCAGTTCCCTGCAGTTCGCGGCGCGGCGGCCGCGATCTCCGCGGCCATGCGGTCCCAGCGCGCGGCGGCGCGCACGTACAGCCAGGCCAGCGTCCAGGCCATCACGAACTGCGACAGCGCGAAGACGTAGGCGAGGTTCAGCACGCCGGCCACGCGGCGGCTCATCAGCTCCGGCAGGAAGCCCACCGCGAGAGGCAGCGCGAAGTAGTAGACGACGAAGAACAACGTGGCCGGGACGATGAAGCGGCGCTTCGCGGCGAGCAGTTCGCGGAAGGCGGGACTCGCTTCCACACTGGCCCAGTCGACACTGTCGCGGTCCTCGGCGTGGGTGAGCTCGTGCGCGGGCTTCGGCGCGTCGCGCCCGAGCGGCGCGACGTCGGTCTCGGCCCCGACGACCGGGGTGCGATCGTTGTTCTTGTTCATGGCCGCATTATGGCCGACGCCACGCACGCCCGCCACGGGCGTGCGCTCCGGCTCAGAGCCAGTCGGTCAGCATCACGCCGAGGCCGATGCGGTTGGTCTTCACGTCGTAGTCGATCATGCTCTCGCCGTAGCCGTAGAAGTACTGCACGTAGCCCTTGAAGCGGCGGTTCAGCGGGAAGCTCCAGTCGAGCTGCAGCGCGCCGCGGTTGTCGTCGCTCTGCAGGTTGTTGCGCCCGAGCGCCGAGAAGGTCATGTCGTGCCAGGTGTAGGCGAGGCGCAGGTCGCCGTAGCCGTAGTAGTCCTCGGTGTCGGGGTTGTCGTCGTCTTCCTCGTCCTCGGGAATGCGGTACCAGACGCGCGGCGAGATCGCGAGGTTGCCGCGCTCGATCAGCGCGCCGCCGATGATGCGGTTCCAGCTCCGTGACAGCGGTTCGCTGCGGCCGTTCGACTGGTGGTTGAAGGCGAGCGTCAGCTGCGCGATGCGAAAGCCCAGCAGTTCCATCCGCGTGTCGTAGGAGAGGAATGCCTCGGGCTGGTAGTTGGTCTCGCGGAAGGGCGCCGACTCGTCGTCGTTGTAGACCTGCCACCAGTTCTCCTGGGTATAGGCCGCCCACAGCGCGAAGCGATCGCCGATGTCCCACAGCTTCGCCTTGAGGCTGATCTGGAACTTCGCCTCGATGTCGTCCATCTGCGCATCGGGATAGATCGAGGTCCACGGCTCCTCGTGGATCTTGCTGTTGTAGGTCACCGGCAGGATGTAGTTCGGCTTGTACGCGGTCAGGCCGAAGGGGTTCTCCAGCTGGTTCGATTCGTGGCGCCGGCGGGTCTCGAGCGCGCCCGTCCCGGCGGCCGCCGCGGGCGCGGCCGCCACCGGGGTCTCCTCGAGCCGGCCGCCGGCGGCATCGGCCGCGAGGCGGTCGTAGCAGGCGAGGCGCGCGGCCCCGTCGGCAACGCGTGCGCACTGCTGCAGGCTCTCCGCATTGCCGCCCGCGCTCCACAGCAGGCAGCCCAGGCCCGCCGCCAGCGCCAGCCCGACGCCGGAAATAAATCGCTCGATCATCGTGTTTCCCTTTCCGTTGGTTTGCCTGTGTGCCGCGGCCACGCCGCGGGGCGGTGCGGATTCTGCGCGGCGTGTCTCGCTCCCGCAAGCGCCGCACCGCCCGTCCCGGGCGTGGCGCGCCTCTCAGTCCAGCGTGACGCGCACCGGGCCGAGCCCCCAGATCGTCTCGCAGTATTCGCGGATCGCACGATCGGAGGAGAACTTGCCGGCGCGGGCCACGTTCAGGATCGAGCGGCGTGTCCACTCGGGCGCATCGCGCCAGGCGTGGTCGACATCGTCCTGCACGGCGATGTAGTGCGCGAAGTCGGCGCAGACCAGGAAGGGATCGCGTTCGCGCAGGTCGTCGGTGAGCGGACGGAACACCCACGTGTCGCCGCGCGAGAACAGTCCGGTGTCGATCAGCGCCAGCGCCTCCGCCAGTTCGGGACACCGCGCGATGTAGTCCCGGGGCCGGTAGCCCGCGCGCTGCAGGCGGGCGACGCCCGCGGCATCGAGACCGAACAGGAAGAAGTTTTCCGCTCCGACCTCCTCGCGGATCTCGACGTTGGCGCCATCGAGCGTGCCGATCGTGAGCGCACCGTTCAGCGTGAACTTCATGTTGCCGGTGCCGGAGGCTTCCTTGCCCGCTGTCGAGATCTGCTCCGACAGGTCCGCCGCCGGGTAGATCGCCTGCGCGTTCCTGACGTTGAAGTCCGGGTAGAACACGACCTGCAGCCGGTCCCTGACGCCGGCGTCGTTGTTGACCACCTCGGCCACGCCGTTGATAAGCCGGATTATCAGTTTCGCCATCTGGTAGCCCGGCGCGGCCTTGCCGCCGAAGATCACGCAACGCGGTGGCGCGTCGAATCCCGGGTCGTCGCGCAGGCGCCGGTACAGCGCGATGACGCGCAGCAGGTTCAGGTGCTGGCGCTTGTACTCGTGGATGCGCTTGACCTGGATGTCGAACAGCGCCGCCGGGTCGACGGCGAGCC
>CAYXJM010000287.1:0-4064 GCA_964465455.1 uncultured Klebsiella sp. | reverse complement strand
GGCGCGCAATTCGTGCGCGAGCTCCCGGCGCGCCAGCGCTACTGGGCGCGCAGCATGGCCGGCTGGCCGCGCTTCCACGCCGCCCGCCCCAACGCGGCCCACCGCGCGCTCGCCGCGCTCGAGCGCAGCGGCCGCGTGCGGCACGTGATCACCCAGAACGTCGACGGGCTGCACCAGCGCGCGGGCAGCTGCGCGGTGACCGAGTTGCACGGCTCGCTCGCGCGCGTGCGCTGCCTCGATTGCGGCGCGCTGCACGCGCGTGCCGCCGTGCAGCGCGCCCTGGAGCGCGAAAATCCCGGCTTCCGGGCGCGCGATGCCGCGCCCGCGCCGGATGGCGACGCACGGCTGGACGCGCACGACCTCGCGCAGTTCCGCGTGCCGGATTGCCCGCGCTGCGGCGGCACGCTGAAGCCCGACGTGGTGTTCTTCGGCGAGTCGGTGCCGAAAGAGACGGTCGCGGCCTGCCTCGGGGCGCTCGATGCGGCAGATGCCCTGCTCTGCGTCGGCACCTCGCTGATGGTGTACTCCGGTTTCCGCTTCTGCCGTCACGCGGCCGCGCAGGGCCAGCCGGTGGCCGCGCTCAACCTGGGGCGCACGCGCGCCGACGACCTGCTCGCCCTGAAGGTTGCCGCGCCGTGCGACGCGGTGCTGGAAGCGCTGCTCGCGGAACTCGCCGTTCAGCCCGAGGTGCCGAAGGCGCTCCAGAGATCGGAACCGCCGAGCAGCAGATCCACGATGGCCTGAAGCCCGTCGCGGTCCTCCTCGCCGAAGCGGTCCGGGTCCGGGCTGTCGAGGTCGAGCACGCCCAGCACCTCGTCCTGCCAGATCAGCGGGATCACGAGCTCCGAGCGCGAACGCGCGTCGCAGGCGATGTGCCCGGCGAACTCGTGCACGTCGGGCACGATGATCGCCTCGCGCAGTTCGGCCGCGGTGCCGCAGACGCCCTCGCCCCAGGGGATGCGCGTGCACGCGGGCAGGCCCTGGAACGGACCGAGCACGAGCTCGCCGTCGCGCGCGAAGTAGAAACCCGCCCAGTTGAGGTGCTCGAGCTCCGCCATCAGCAGGGCACTGCAGTTGGCGCAGTTGGCGATGAAGTCCTGCTCGTCCTCGAGCAGCCCCGCGAACTGCTCCGCGAGCCCCTGGTACAGCGCGTTCACGCCCCGCTCTCCCGTTCCGGCCGGGCGCACACCGCGCCCGTCAGTATGCCGGCCGCCCCCGCGCCGCAGGCGAAGACCACGCGCATCGCGCTGGTCACCGAGACCTCCGGCAGCAGCCGCACGCACTCGGCCGGCAGGTGGTAGACGAAGCCCTGCGTCGGCACCGGCGCCGTCGGCACGTAGACGGTCAGCGTGCCGTCGTCGTGGCGCGCCGTGACGATCGCGAGCTGCCGTGCCGGCGATTGCGGTCCGTTCAGGCTGACCAGTGCGACCTCGCCACGCAACGCGTCACGCTCGGCCGATCCCAGCAACTGCACCACGGTGTCGCGCACCGCGCGGTAGCCCGGCGCGAGCCGGCCCAGCAGCGCGTCGGCCCGCGCGTGCAGCATCGCGCCGGCGCGCGTGCGCACCGCGAGCCCGGTCACGAAACACAGGGCGAGCAGCAGCGCCACGACCACGATCAGGGGCAGCGGCGTGCCGCCGCCGACGTACTCGCCGAGCGCCCCGGCGAGCGGCGCCGTGAGGTCCGCGAGCATCCCGAGCAGCCAGCGCACCAGCGCCACGAACAACACCAGCGGCAGGATCACCGCCAGCCCGCCGAGCAGGGTCAGCGTCAGGAAGGAGCGCAGTCGGGCCATGGCATCATCCGGCAACGGGGAACGGCAGCGCGCGATTGTAACCGTACGCCGTTTGAGGTGCGCCGGAGCATCACCGATAATCGCGCGCAACCCCACGCAGGAGACCCGCGCGCCATGCCCAGTATCTTCACCCGCATCATCGACGGCGAGCTGCCCGGCCACTTCGTGTGGAAGGACGCGCTGGCGGTCGCCTTCATGACGATCCAGCCGATCCGCCCGGGGCACCTGCTCGTGGTCCCGCGCGCCGAGGTCGACCACTGGGACGACCTGCCGGAGGCGACCAGCGCGCACCTGATGCTGGTGGCGCAGCGCATCGCGCGCGCCCAGAAGGCGGTGTACGCGCCGCTGCGCGTGGGGCTGATGATCGCCGGCCTCGAGGTGCCGCACACGCACCTGCACCTGCTGCCGATCGACGAGATGGGGGACCTGTCGTTCGCGAGGGCGCACGGCGCCGACGCCGCCACGCTCGCCGCCGAGGCGCAGAAGTTGCGCGCGGCGCTGCGCGCCGGCGGTCACCGCGAGGCGGATTTCTGAGACGCGAGCGCCGCGCGCACGGCGATCCACGCCGCGAGCTTGCGCTCGCGCGACCACGACGCGTTGGCCGCGCTGCTCGACGGCAGCCGGACCAGCCGTAGCCCCGGACGACAGCGTTCGACGGCAGCGCGCTGGTGGCGGCGGAACAGCTGCTCGGCGGCGCCGCCGTTGAAGAACACCTGCGTGATGCCGGGATGGCCGCGCAGGAAGGCACAGAGATCGTTCGGCTCCACCGAGTCGCGCTCGATCGCCGCGTCGAGGCTGCCGCGGCGGCGGCAGCGGTGCACCACGTCCCACAGCGCGATGCGGTGCGCGAGCAGCAGGCGCCGCTTGGCGGCGACGTCCGCCGGCACCGCGCACTGCAGCACCCCGGCCAGCAGCCACCAGAACGCGTTGGCAGGGTGCGCGTAGTAGAAGTTGTCCGCCAGCGAGGCCTCGCCCGGCATCGAGCCGAGGATCAGCACGCACGCGTCGCGGCGCGCCACCGGCGGGAAGCCGCGCAGCAGCACGCTCAGCCCCGCCCCGGATACACCGGCGCGCGGCGCATCGCGAACGGCAGCGTGACCCGCGTGCGCGCGGCATCGATGCAGTCCGCGGCGGAGTACGGAAACAGCGCCGCTATCGCCGCGCCGCAGCCCTCGCGGTAGATCGCATCCAGCAGCCCGGCGAGCTCCGCGGCGCTCACCAGCCCCAGCGCGAGCCCGGTCTCCGCGATCCCCTCGGCCTTGTAGCGCAGCGCGGGCGGGGCGTCGTCGCCGGCGCCGAGCGAGCGCAGCAGGTACAGGACGCGCGCGCGCAGCTCGCGCTCCCAGGCGGCGCGCAGCGCGGCCTCGTTCACGGCTTTGCCCGCCGCTGGCGCGGCGCGCCGCGCTCGCGCAGGAACGCGGCCAGCGCCGCGCCGGTGTGCGAACCGCGCACGCGCGCCACCTGCTCCGGCGTGCCGGTGGCCACGATGCGCCCGCCCGCCGCGCCGCCCTCAGGACCGAGGTCGACGATCCAGTCCGCCTCCGCGAGCACGTCGAGGTTGTGCTCGATCACCAGCACGGTGTTGCCGCCATCGACCAGGCGGTGCAGCACGCCGATCAGCTTCTCGACGTCGGCCATGTGCAGCCCCACGGTCGGCTCGTCGAGCAGGTAGAGCGACTGCCCCTGACTGGCGCCGCGGCGGCCGTCGTCGGGCCGCACGCGCGCGAGCTCGGTCACCAGCTTGATGCGCTGCGCCTCGCCGCCGGACAGCGTGGGGCTCGCCTGCCCGAGGCGCAGGTAGCCGAGCCCCACGTCCACCAGCAGTTCCAGCGGGCGGCGGATCGCGGGATGCGCGGCGAAGAACTCCGCGGCGTCGGCCACGCTCATCTCGAGCACCTCGCCCACCGACTGCCCGCGATAGCGCACCGCGAGCGTCTCGGCGTTGAAGCGCGCGCCGCCGCAGGCCTCGCAGATCACGCTGACGTCGGGCAGGAAGCTCATCTCGACCTTCTGCCGGCCCTGGCCTTCGCAGCTCTCGCAGCGACCGCCGGCCGTGTTGAACGAGAAGCGCCCGGCGGTGAAGCCGCGCACGCGCCCGTCGGGCGTCGCCGCGTAGAGCTTGCGGATCGCGTCCCAGATGCCGACGTAGGTGGCGGGGCACGAGCGCGGCGTCTTGCCGATCGGCGTCTGGTCCACCTCGAGCACGCGCGTGACGCCCTCCCAGCCCTCGACCGCGTCGACGCCCGACGGCGCCGGCGGCGCGGCACGG
>CAYXJM010000286.1:0-4077 GCA_964465455.1 uncultured Klebsiella sp. | reverse complement strand
GATCGCCGAGATGCGCAAGCAGCTCGCGGTCTACGAGAAGACCCTGCAGCAGGCGAAGGCCGCGGACGCCGATGACGACGACGTGATCGACCTGCGCGAGCTGTGGAACGTGCTGGTGCGGCGCCGCCGCACGGTCTTCACCACGATGCTCGCGATCGTCGTGGCGGCGCTCCTGTTCACCGCGATGCAGACGCCGATCTACCGCGGCAGCACCACGATGCAGCTCGAGAGCGAGTCGGCCAAGGTGGTGGAGTTCGACGACGTCGTGAAGCAGGACACCAACACCAAGGATTTCTACGAGACGCAGTACGAGCTGTTGCGCAGCCGCAGCCTCGCGCGGCGCGTGATCGACCAGCTCGGCATGTACCAGGCCGGCGTGCCGAAGCAGGACGAAGGCATCTTCGCGCCGCTGAAGTCGAGCGTCTTGGGCCTCTTCGCCAACGCCGCCGAGGCGGGACAGGGGGAAAGCGGCGCGGAAGAGGCGGCTCCGGACCTTGAGACCGCGTTTCTCGAAAGCCTCACGGTGGAGCCCGTGCGCAATTCGCGCCTCGTGCGCCTGCACTTCAACAGCCCCGACGCGAAGGAGGCGGCGCTGGTGGTCAACACGCTGGCGCGGGCCTTCGTCGACATGAACCTCGAGCGCCGCTACGAGGCCTCGACCTATGCCAAGAGCTTCCTCGAGGAGCGCATCAAGCAGGTGCGCGCCGACCTCGAGGACTCCGAACGGCGCTTCATGCTCTACACGCAGGAGCGTGGCATCATCAGCCAGGAGAATAAGCTCGGCGTGCTGACCGCGAAGCTGCAGGAGCTCAGCACGGCGCTGGTCGCCGCGGAGGCCGCGCGCATCGGCGCCGAGTCGCGCTACCAGGAAACGCTGACGGTCGACGCCGGCACCCTGATGCAGATGCTGCAGAACGAGACCATCGAGAAGCTCCGCGCGAGCAAGGTCGAGCTGCAGACGCAGCGCACCGAGCAGGCGCGCCTCTACAAGCCCTCGTACCCCGCGATGCAGCAGCTCGACCGCAAGATCGCCGAGCTCGACGCCGAGATCGCCGCCGAGGTCACCAGCATGCGCCGTGGCATCCAGGCCGAGTACCAGACGCGGCTGCGCGAGGAAGCGAAGCTGCAGGAGAGCATCAAGGCCACGCGCCAGGAAATCCTCGACCTCGAGGAGCGCAGCACCGACTTCACCACGCTGAAGCGCGAGGTCGACACCAACCGTGAGCTCTACGACGGCCTGCTGCAGCGCATGAAGGAAGTGGGCGTGGCCGCCGGCATCGCCGCCAACAACATCTCGGTGGTGGACCCGGCGGCCGTGCCGCAGTTTCCGTACTCGCCGAAGCTGTTGCTCAACCTGGCCGTGGCGCTGGTACTGGGTCTCTTCGGCGGCGTGGGGCTGGCGCTCCTGTTCGAGATGCTCGACGACACCGTCAAGGGCAACGAGGCGCTCGAGAAGCTGATGGACAAGCCCGTGCTCGGCGTCATCCCGAAGGTGGGCGCGAAGGGCGGCGAGCGCGAGGTGGGACTGATGGCCTACCACGAGCCGACCTCGGCGTTCGCGGAGGCCTACCGCTCGATGCGCACCGCGCTGATGTTCTCCACCGCCGAGGGGGCGCCGCGCGTGCTGCACTTCACCAGCGCCTCGCCGGGCGAGGGCAAGAGCACCACGGCCGTGAGCACCGCGATCAACTTCGCGCAGACCGGCGCCAAGGTGCTGCTGATCGACGCGGACCTGCGCAATCCCTCGCTGCACAAGGTGTTCGGCCTGCCGAACCACCGCGGGCTCACCAACTACCTCACCGGCAGCACGGAGCCGGGCGAGGTGACGCAGGCCTGCGGCGTGCAGGGCCTGTTCCTGATCAGCAGCGGCCCGCTGCCCCCGAACCCGGCCGAACTGCTGATGGGCGGGCGCATGATGGACCTGGCCACGCTCGCCGCGAAGCGCTTCGACTACGTGGTGATCGACAGCCCGCCGCTGCTCGGCCTGGCCGACGCGCTGATCCTGGCCGACGTGGCGCACGCCACGCTGATGGTGGTGGCCGCGAACACCACGCGCCTGGGGGCGGTGGAAGCGGGGCTGAAGCGCCTGCGCCATTCGCGCGCCCGCGTGCTGGGCTCGGTGCTCACGAAGTTCGATCTCAGCAAGGCGAGCTACGGGTACGGCTACGACTACCAGTACAGCTACAGCTACGGCGGGACGTCCGCCGAAGCGGCCACGGGGCAGCAACGCGCTTGAGTGCCGCTCCCGCCCCGATACCCGGGCTGCTGCCGGGCGCGGTCGACTTCTACCGCGCGCCGCACCGCTTCGCGCAGTTGCGCGACCCCGCGCATCCGCTGCCGGCCGGCGTCACGGAACTGCTCGCCGCGGGCGCGCAGGCGCTGGCGCCGGAGCACATCGCCGGCACCGCCGCGCGCCTCGGCAGCAACCCGCAGGAACTGCAGGACGCGCTGCTGTTCTTCATCCGCCAGGCCATGCTGGAGGCGGGCGGCGACCACTACCGCACGCTCGGCGTGCCGCGTGACGCCGACACCGCCCTGATCCGCCAGCACTACCACTACCTGATCCGGCTGTTCCACCCCGACCGCGACCAGCAGGACGAGGGCTGGGACACGCCCTACGCGACCGCGGTCAACGACGCCTGGAACGTGCTGCGCAACCCGCAGAAGCGCGCGGCCTACGACGCGGGCCTGGCGCAGGCCGCGGAGCGTGTCGAGACCGCTGCGAGCGTCCCCGCCGTGGCGCCGGCTGCCGTGAGCAGCCGGCGTGCACCGCGTTCGCACCGTGCGCGCGCCAGCGGAGCGGGGCACTGGAAGGCCTCCGGGCGGCTGGGGCTCGCCGTGCTGGCCTGCCTCGCGCTCGCGCTCGCCTGGCTGACGCTGCGCCAGCCGGCGCAGCCCGCGCTGCGCGTGACTGCGCCGGCCGCGCTGGCGTCGACCGAAGCGTCGGGCCGGGCCGCATCGGCGCCCGACGCCGCCACGGCCGGGACGCGGCCGGCGCCCGATGATGCCGCGGCGCGCGGAACAGATCCGGCGCGGCAACGCGCCGACGCTGCGCCGGAGTCCGACGCGGCCATCGAGGCGCGCATTCGCGCCCGGATGCAGCAGGCCACGCTGGCGGTGCTCGGCCCCGAGCGGGCGCGCGCGTCGAGCCGCCCGGTCAGCGAAACGCCGAAGACGGAGGTCGTCGTCGCCGACGACGAAATTGCGCCTGAAGCCATGCCGCCCGCGGCCGGACCAGCGCCGGATGCGCGTGAACCGTCGGCGCCGGAGGCTCCCGGCGAGCCGGCCGCCGTGACGGTGCCGGTGCCGGTGCCACGGCAAGCAGACGTGGCGTCCGCCGCCATCGCGCCTGCGGATCCACAGCCGCCTGCAGGCCGGGCACGGCTTGCCACCGCGCCCCCCGTGCCGCAGGCTCCCGAAGCGCTGCCCGCGCTGACGGATGCCGACCGCGCGTCCGTGTTGCGGGAACTGGCCGCCAGCTACGCGGCCGGCGACGCGCGACGCTTCGCGGCGCTGTTCGCCGAGCACGCCGAGACCACCGACGCCACGGGAAGGAGCGCCATCGAGGCGCTGTATCGCGAGTTCTTCGCGCGCCCCGAGTCGCGGCAGATGCGCTTCAAGAACATGCGCTGGCGCGCGGACGGCCCCCACCGCAGCCGCGGCGAGGGCAAGGTCGAACTGGCCACGCGACCCCTGGATGGCGACGACGAGGCGCGCGGCGTGCTGAAGCTGCGCGTCGAGGTGGAACAGTCGCCGCGCGGTCCCCGCATTACCGGACTGGATTACCGATGAACGAGACGACGACGCATCAGCGCACCCGGATGTCGCGCCACGCGTGGCGCGGGCTGCTGCTCGCGGGCGGGCTGTGGCTGGGCTGGCAGGCCGTCTGCGCGAACATGGCCGATCACCACCTGCAGCGCGCCGGCGAGGGCGAGCGCGAGGACGTCGAGGCGGCATTGTGGTGGCAACCCGATCATCCCCGGGCGCTGACGCTGCAGGCACGCTGGCTGCAGCGCGACGGCGACGCGCGGGTGGCGGAAGACGCGCTGCGCCGCGCCGTGACCGCCAACCCGGCCG
>CAYXJM010000285.1:0-4077 GCA_964465455.1 uncultured Klebsiella sp. | reverse complement strand
CGCCGATCGACGAGCCGCCCTTCTACGCGATGCCGATCGACCCGGGCGATTTCGGTACCCAGGGCGGCCTGGTCACGAACACCAGCGCGCAGGTGCTGCGCGGGGACGGCACCGCGATCGCAGGGCTCTACGCCGTGGGCAACTGCAGCGCGCCAGTGCTGCCGACCTACCCCGGCCCCGGCTCCACGCTGGGCCCGGCGATGACCTTCGCCTACCAGGCCGCGAAGCACATCACCGGCTACCGCGATGCGAACATCGCCCCGTAGGTCCGGCCGTAGGTCCGGCTTCAGCCGGACAAGGTCGCGGCCAACGCAAAGTCCGGCTGAAGCCGGACCCACGGGGGCGGCGCGGTGACGGACCTCCTGCGGCAGATCGCGCTCTCCGCGCCGCTGTTCCTGCTGGTGCTGGGGGGCTGGGCGCTGGTGCGCCTCGGCCGCTGGGAAGACGCCACCGGCGAGGCGCTGGTGCGCGTGGTGTTCACGGTCGCGCTGCCGGCGATGCTGTTCCGGCTTATGGGCGGGATGGCCGCGCTGCCGCCGGTCGATGCGCGGCTGCTGATCGCCTTCTTCGGCGGCTGCCTCGCGGTGTTCGCGCTCGGGCGCCTCGTGGCGTGGAAGCTGTTCGCGCTCGACGGCGTGTCGCAATCGGTGTTCGCGCTCGGCGGCGTGTTCTCGAACAACGTGCTGCTGGGACTGCCGATCGCACGCCTGCTGCTCGGCGAGGCCGCGGTGCCCGCCGTCGCGCTGGTGCTGGTGTTCAACTCGCTGATCCTGTGGACGCTGGTCACGGTGAGCGTCGAGTGGGCGCGCCACGGCGAGTTCTCGGTGCGCGGCTTCGGCGCCACGCTGAAGAGCGTGCTGCGGAACCCGATCGTCATCGCGATCCTCTCCGGCACGCTGTTCGGGCTGAGCGGGCTCGCCCTGCCCGCCGTGGTCGACGCCACGCTCGGCATGGTCGCCGGCATGGCCGCGCCGCTCGCGCTGCTCGCGCTCGGCATGGGACTGGCGAAGTACCGCCTGCGCGAGGGCATCGCCGAGGCCGGCGCGATCGCGGCGCTGAAACTGCTGGTGCATCCGCTGGCCGTGTGGGCGATCGCGCACGCGCTCGGGCTGCCGGCGCTGGAAACGCAGGTGGTGGTGCTGCTCGCCTCGATCGCGGTGGGCGTGAACGTCTACCTGATGGCGGCGCAGTTCCGCGTGCTGCAGGGCGCGGTCGCGGCCAGCCTGGTGCTGTCCACGCTCGCCTCGGCCTTCACCACGCCGCTGCTGCTCGCGCTGTTGCCGTAAACGCTGCGTGAATGCGTCGAACGATCCCGTGGGTCCGAATTCATTCGGACAATCGTCCGGCTGAAGCCGGACCCACGGGTGCATGTGTCCGGCTGAAACCGGACCCGCGGGCAACGGCGCTAGCGCGTGATCGTGAATTCGTCGAGCACCTGCCCGTGCTCGTCGACGAAGCGCGAGCGCAGCGTGGTCTTGCCGGCATCGAGCACCACCGAGCCCTTCAGCGCGAGGCCGTGCGGGCGATGGCCCGGCGCGTCGCCGCCGAACGTGCGGTGCGCCGGGTGCGCGAGCCAGGAGTCGTCGCTGCACATCATGCGCTGCCCGGGCTTGCAGGGCTTCGCGGTGTCGGTCTTGCCGGCGCTGCCGGCGACCGTGTAGACGACCCTGTCGTCGGCGCCGCTCGCGGGGCTCAGCTGCGCGTAGGGCGTCTCGCCCTGCCCCAGCGCCGGGTTGCCCGCGGCATCGAGCTCCGCGTGCTGCGTCGCGTCGAAGCTCGCCGACGGGCCGAAGTGCCCGTGCAGGTACCACGAGCGCTCGTAGGAGTGCGAGTGGCCGCTGTAGACCACGTCCACGCCGTGCGCGTCGAACACCGGACCGAAGGTTGTGCGCATGTCGATCTCGGCGCGTTCGAGGTCGGAATCGTGGTTCATGCCCTTCGAGTAGGGCGGATGGTGGAACACCACCACGGTCCAGTCCCGGCGGTTCGCGGAGAGGTCGTCGACCAGCCACGCGCGCATCGCCTCGCGCTGCACCGGGTCGCGGTTGGCGATCTGGGAATCCAGGCTCACGACGTGCACGTTGCCGTAGTCGAAGGCGTAGTACTGCTCGGTGCCGCTCGGCACGCCGCCCGCCTCCCCGGCCGCGGGCAGCGCGAAGATGTTCAGGTATGGCAGGCCCTGCGGGTCCGGCCCGTCGCCATCGCCGTCGTAGCTGCGCGGGTCCGCGGACTCGCTGGTCCCGCCGAGCGGGATCCGCACGGGTCCCTTGTCGCAGCCGGGCGCCGGGAACAGCCCGCAGACGTCGACCGGCGTCACGCCCATCTCGTGGTTGCCGATCGTGGGCCAGGTCGCCACGCGGTGGAGCAACTGCCCGTAGACGTCGAAGAAGGCGCCCTGCCACTCGGCGTCGGTGCCCGCGAGATAGGCGTTGTCGCCGAGCAGCAACAGCAGGTCGAGCGGCTCGTCGCCCGCCTGCTCGCGGTTGTACGCCAGGAAACCCTCCATCACGGCGCGCGCCTCGCCGCGATGCGAGGCGCGCCCCATGAACGCCTCGGTCTCGGTGCCGGAATCGCCGAGGATCCAGACGTGCGTGTTGCCGTCGGCGGGCATCTCGCCCGCGCGCGGCGCGGTGCGGAACCACTGCCCGGCCGGCGCGCTGCCGGCCCCGCCGACGGAGTAGTAGTAGACGGTGTCGGGCTCCAGGCCGCTCAGCACCGCCTGCCGGTGGCCGGCGTCCTCGCTCGCGGCCACGCGGATGTCGAGCCGCTGCATCGCGGTGCCGGCGCAGATCGCATCGGCCTCGCCGCGCCAGCGCACGATCGCGCCGTTCGCCGTCACCTGCTGCAGGAACAGCCGGCTGGCGCGCAGCTCGGCGCCGTCGCAGGCAGGTGGCGGCAGGCGTTCCGCGGCGCAGCCGGCCAGCAGCGCGCCGGCCACGGCGAGCGCGGCGTGTCGCGACGAGCGCGGCCTCATTGTCCGCGCGTCAGCACGAGCCTGCCGTTCTCGACCGGGATCGCGGCGCCGGGATCGTAGTCCATGCGCACCTGCCCGGTCTGGCCGCGCAGCGAGTAGGTGACGTCGTAGCCGGCGGTGCGCTCGCTCACCTGCGTGCTGGTCCGGCAGACGCGCTCGGTGACCGTCTCGGTGGCGTTCTTCTGGATGTGCTCCTGCGTCTTGTTGCCGGCGTAGCCGCCCGCCACCGCGCCGGCAATGCGCGCACCGGTGTTGTCGCCGCGGCCGCCCAGCTTGTCGCCGAGCAGACCGCCCGCCACCGCGCCAAGCACCGTGCCGGTGATCTGGCTGTTGTCCTTGACCGGCTTCTGCCGCGTCACCTGTTCGTCGCGGCACTCCTCGACCGGGGTCTCCACGCGCTCCACCACCGGCTTCACCGCGAGCACGCGCGCGAATTCCTCGGCCTGCGCCACGCCGGGCAGGATCATGGTCACGGTAATCAGTGCCGCGGCGTGGATCGCCGCGGCCAGTCGGTCTTTGCTCATCGACGAACTCCTCTGCGTGTCGAGCCGTCAATGCTAGCAGGCCGCGGGCAGGCTGCAACGGGCGCCGGCAGCCGCGCCGGCGCCCGTACGGGTCATTGGCGCACGCCTTCCACCGAGAGGGTGAGTTCCACCTCCTGCGAGGCCGGCCCGAGATCGGTGGCGATCGCGAAGTCCTTCAGCTTCAGGCGCGTGGTGCCCTCGAAACCGGCGCGGTAACCGCCCCAGGGATCCTTGCCTTCGCCGATGAAGCCGGCCTGGATCGTCACCGGCCGGGTCACGCCGTTCAGGCTGAGATCGCCCGTGATGTCGAAAGTGCGCTCGCCGGTCGGCTTCACGGCCGTGGACTTGAAGGTCGCCACCGGGTGCGCGCCGACGTTCAGGAAATCCGCGCTGCGCAGGTGCTTGTCGCGCTCGGCGTGGTTCGAGTCGAGGCTCGCGGTCCTGATGCTGACCTGCACCTGGCTCGCGGCAGGATTGGCGGCATCGAAACTGAAGCTGCCGTCGAAGTCGCGGAACGTGCCGTAGAGCCAGCTGTAGCCGAGGTGGCTGATCTTGAAGTTGATGAAGGCGTGCTGGCCT
>CAYXJM010000284.1:0-4085 GCA_964465455.1 uncultured Klebsiella sp. | reverse complement strand
ACCGGCGAGGGCCAGGAGGTGGAGGTCAGCATGTTCGAGACCATGGCCTCGTTCATGCTCGTCGAGCACGCCAACGGCGCCATGTTCGACCCGCCGCTCGGTACGGCGGTCTACCCGCGTGCGGTGACGCCGAACCGCCGGCCGTACCGCACGAAGGATGGCCACATCTCCGCGCTGGTCTACAACGACAAGCAATGGTCCGCCTTCATCGACGCGGTGCGTCCGCCCTGGGCCAGCGATCGCTTCGCGACGCTGGCGCAGCGCGCGCGCGAGATAGACACGGTGTACGCGCTGCTGGGAGAGACGTTCAGGGAGCGCACGACCGCGGAGTGGTTGCAGTTGCTGCGCTCGCTCGACATACCCGCGGCGCCGCTGCGCACGCCCGACGAGCTGTTCGGCAATCCGCACCTGAACGCGGTCGGCTTCTTCGAGACCGTGGATTCCCCGACCGGGCCCGTGCGTTTCCCCGGCGTGCCGACGTGGTTTTCGCAGACGCCGGGACACGTCTCCGGTCCCGCGCCGAGGCTCGGAGAGCACACCCGCGAGGTGCTGCAGGCGCTCGGCCTGGACACGGGGGCGGACAGCATCGCACCGGACACGTCGCCGTCGGGCGCAATCGTCTGAGGCCGGAGAATCGCAGTAGAATCGCCGGCCGCCGCGCCAGCGCGGTGTCGGGAAGCAGGGGAGCCAGCACGTGGATTTTTCGCTCACGCAGGATCAGCAGAACATCCGGGAAGCGGTGCTGAAGCATTGCTCGCCGTTCACCGACGATTACTGGCTCGCGCGCGACCGCGACGGCGTCTACCCGCACGAGTTCCACAAGTCGATGGCCGAGGCGGGCTGGCTCGGGATCGCGATGCCGGAATCGGTCGGCGGAGCAGGCCTCGGCATCACCGAGGCAGCGATCATGATGCAGGCCGTCGCCGAATCCGGCGGCGGCATGACGGCGGCCTCCAGCATCCACGGGCCCGTGTTCAGCCTGGAACCGATCGCGCGCTTCGGCACGCCGGAGCAGCAGCAACGCATGATCCCGCCCATCCTGAAGGGCGAACAGAAGATGTGCTTCGCGGTGACCGAGCCCAACGTCGGCCTCGATACCACGAAGCTGAGGACGCGCGCCGAGCGCTGCGACGGCGGCTACCGGGTCAACGGCGAGAAGATCTGGATCACCAATGCCCACGTGGCGGACAAGATGATGCTGCTCGCGCGCACCACGCCGCTCGACCAGGTCAAGCGCAAGACCGATGGCCTGTCGCTGTTCTTCACCGATCTGGACCGCTCGCGCATCGAGCACCGCCTGATTCCCAAGATGGGGCGGCACGCGGTCGGTTCCAACATGCTCTTCATCAACGACCTGACCATCCCCGAGGAGGACCGGATCGGGGCGGAAGGCGATGGCTTCAAGATCATCCTGCACGGCCTGAATCCCGAGCGCATCCTGCTCGGCGCCGAGGCGATCGGGCTGGGACGTGTGGCGATCCAGCGCGCGGCCCGTTACGCTCGCGAGCGCGTCGTGTTCGATCGCCCGATCGGCATGAACCAGGGCATCCAGCACCCGCTGGCGAAATGCTGGGCACAGGTCGAGGCGGCCAACCTGATGGTCATGAAGGCCGCCAACCTGTTCGACAAGGGACAGGAGTGCGGCGTCGAGGCGAATGCCGGCAAGTACCTGGCGGCCGAGGCGGGCTTCGAGGCCTGCCACACCGCGATGCTGACCCTGGGCGGCATGGGCTACGCGCAGGAGTATCACGTCGAGCGCTACCTGCGCGAGGTGCTGATCCCCCGCACGGCGCCGGTGAGCCCGCACATGATCCTGAACTTCCTCGCCGAGCGGGTTCTGGAGCTTCCCAAATCGTATTGACGCCGGCCCGATGCCGGTGGGTTAACCCGTCGAGGAACCAAGGTGGATAACGTGAGCCAGGAAGGAATATTCAGCGCGCGCTCGTGGCTGTTTGCGCCGGGCGACAGCGAAAGGAAAATGGACAAGGCCGCCGCCAGCCCGGCGGACATCGTGATCTTCGACCTCGAAGACGCCGTCGCGCCCGAAAACAAGGCGCTGGCGCGCACGATGATCGCCGATTTCCTGAAGACGCACGCCGAGGGGCGCGAGCGGCTGTGGGTACGGGTCAACCCGCTGGACGGCCCGCACACGCTGGCGGACCTCGCGGCGATCATGCCGGCCCGCCCTGGCGGCATCATGCTGCCCAAGGCGCGCGGTCGGGCCGACGTGGAACTGCTCGACCATTACCTCTCGGCGCTGGAAGTCGCCAACGGGATCGCGCAGGGCTCGACCCGGGTGATCGTGCTGGTCACCGAGACCGCGGGCGCCATGTTCACCACGGGCGACTATGCCGGCGCCCCGCGCGTCGTCGCGCTCAGCTGGGGCGCAGAAGACCTCGCCGATTCGATCGGCGCCAGCTCCAACCGCAACGCCGACGGCAGCTATTCGTTCACCTACGAACTGGCGCGCAGTCTCTGCCTGCTCGGCGCCGCGGCGGCCGGCGTGCTGGCGATAGAAACGATCCAGGGCGACTTCCGCGATCTCGAGGGCCTGAAGGCGCGCGCGGAGAAGGTGCGTCGGGACGGCTACCGCGGCATGCTGGCGATCCACCCGGCGCAGGTCGAGGTGATCAACGCCGCCTTCACGCCGACCGCCGACGAGATCGCGGCGGCGCAGGAGATCGTGGACCTGTTCGCGGCCAATCCCGGGGTCGGCACCATCGGCCACAAGGGCGCGATGCTCGATCGTCCGCACCTGGCGCGCGCCCTGCTGCTGCTGCAACAGGCGGGGCACCGATGACGCACGTGACCGACGCCGCCGGGCTGGACCTCGCGCGTTTTCTGCGCCCCGGCGACCGCATCGTCATCGGCCAGGCCTGCGGCGAACCGACCACGCTCGTCGAGGCGCTGATCGCCCGGGGCCGCGAGATCGGCGGGCTCTCCGCCTTCATCGCGACGAGCTTTTCCGGGCTGTTCACGCCCGAGACCGCGGAGAGCTTCGCGCTCTCGAGCATGGGCGCGATCGGCGCGCTGCGCGGCATGACCAGGGCGGGCAAGCTGGCGGTGATACCGGCCCATGTCAGCCAGATCGGCCCGATGATCAGTGCCGGCATCATCGGCTGCGACGTGGCGTTCATCCAGGTGAGCCCGGCCGATGAACACGGCAACCACAGCTGCGGACTGATCAGCGACCACGTGCGCGCCGCCGTCGAGAAGGCTCGCGTCGTCATTGCCGAGGTGAACGACCAGGTGCCGTACACGGCGGGCGAAACGATCCCGGCCGCATCGATCGACGTGGCAGTGCACGTCTCGCGCACGCCGGTGGAAGTGCCGGCGGGCAGGATATCCGAGACCGACCAGGCGATTGCCCGCCACTGCGCCGCGTATATCGGCGACGGCGCGGTGATCCAGACCGGCGTTGGCGCGGTGCCGGACGCGATCCTGCGCCTGCTGCACGATCGCAAGGACCTCGGCGTGCACAGCGGCATGCTCGGCGACGGGCTGGTCGACCTGGTCGAGGCCGGCGTCGTGACCAATGCGCGCAAGGAAGTCGACGCCGGCGTGTCGATCAACGGCGCGCTGATCGGCACCAGGCGTCTCTACGCCTGGGCGCAGCGCAACCCCGCGATCCGCATGTGCAGCACGGCCTACACGCACGACGCCGCCGTGCTCGCCCGCCTCAGCCGGCTGGTGACGATCAACTCCGCGCTCGAGGTGGACCTCACCGGCCAGGTCAATGCCGAGCAGAGCGGTGCGTCCTACCTCGGCGGCACCGGCGGGCAGGTGGATTTCGTGCGCGCCGGCGCCCGCTCGCCCGGCGGGCATTCGATCATCGCGCTGCCCGCGACCGCGAAAGGGAACGAACTCAGCCGTATCACGATCGGGCTGTCGGGACCGGTCACCACCGCGCGCAGCGAGGTCGACGTGATCGTCACGGAATTCGGCGCCGCCGAACTCAGGGGACAGACACTCGCCGAGCGCACACGCCGCCTGATCGCGATCGCCCATCCGGAGTTCCGCGAGGAACTGCAGCGGGCGGCCCACACCATCCAGCAACGGGGGTTCTGATGAGCGAAGCCGTACTC
>CAYXJM010000283.1:0-4091 GCA_964465455.1 uncultured Klebsiella sp. | reverse complement strand
GTCCACGCCCTCGACGCGCGCGAGCTCCTCGTCGACGGCCATCGCGAGCCAGGGGCGCCAGCACAGCGCGGTGACCAGCGCGACCAGGAAGCCCACGCCGTAGATCAGCTGCAGGTCCGCCGGCCCCACCGCGAGCAGGTCGCCGAACAGGTAGCTCTCGAGGCTGGCGCGCCGCGGCGACAGCACCGCCACCGCGATGATGCCGAGCGCCAGCGAGCCGTGCGCGATCACCGCGAGCAGCGTGTCCGAGGCGAGCAGACGGCTGCCCTGCAGGCGCGCGAAACCGCCCGCCACCAGCAGGCACACGAGCAGCGCGGCGAGCGTCAGGTCGATGCCGAGAAACAGGCCCAGCGCGATGCCGAGCAGCGCGCCGTGCGACAGCGTGTCGCCGAAGAACGCCATGCGTCGCCACACCAGGAAGCTGCCCGTGGCGCCGGCGATCAGCGCCACGCCGATGCCGGCGAGCAGCGCGCGCAGCAGGAAATCATCCATGGTGGTGCTGCTCCACGACGTGGCCGTGCAGGTCGTGCGCGTGGTCGTGGTGGTGGGTGTACACCGCGATCTCGCTGACGGCCTGCTTGCCGAACAGCTGCAGGAACTCCGGGTGGGCGCTCACTACCTCGGGCTTCCCCGCACAGCAGACGTGCTTGTTCAGGCACAGCACGGTGTCGGTGGAAGCCATCACCAGGTGCAGGTCGTGCGAGATCATCAGCACCGCGCAGTTGTGGCGCCGGCGCACCTCGTTGATCAGGCCGTAGAGCTCGGCCTGGCCGTTGACGTCGACGCCCTGCACCGGCTCGTCGAGCACCAGCAGCTGCGGCGCGCGCAGCAGCGCGCGCGCCAGCAGCACGCGCTGGAATTCGCCCCCGGACACGCCTGCGAGCGGCGTGCGCAGCAGCCCGGCGATGCCGACTTCCTCCGCCACCGCCGCTAGCGGCCCGGGCCGGCGCCCGGCGAGCCGCAGGAAGCGGCCGACGTCGAGCGGCAGGCTGGGATCGATCGCGAGGCGCTGCGGCATGTAGCCGATGCGCAGCCCCGGCCGGCGCCAGACGTTGCCGGCGCTGGGCGCGAGCAGCCCCATCAGGATGCGCAGCAGCGAGGTCTTGCCCGCGCCGTTCGGTCCGATGACCGTGAGAATCTCGCCCTCGTGCAGCGTGAGCGACACGTGGTCGAGGATGGTTTCGCCGCCGATGCGCCACGCGATCCCGCGTGCCTCTATGATGCGCTCCGCGTTCATGCCGGCTCCCGGCCGGCGCAGCCGGGGCACAGCCCGAGCACCTCCAGCGCCATCGATTCGACCGTGAAGCCCACCTCGTCGCCGTAGCGCGCCACGGCCGCGCGGATGGCCGGCTGGGCCGATTCCAGCGTCGCGCCGCAGCCGCGGCAGATATAGAGCTGATGATCGTGCGGCCCGGCGCCGATCTGGCAGCCGACGTAGGCGTTCAGCGATTCGACGCGGTGCACGAAACCCTGCTCGCGCAGGAACTCGAGCGCGCGATAGACCGTCGGCGGACCGGGCCGGCGGCGCGCGCCGGCGCGCGCGCCCAGCATCTCCAGCAGCGCATAGGCGCCTATCGGCCGGTGGCTCTGCCACACCAGCCGCAGCACCTCCTCGCGCAACTCCGTGAGGCGCGCGCCGCGCTCGCGGCAGGCCGCGCGCGCCTGGCTGAGCGCCTGCTGCACGCAGCGGCGATGATCGTGCGTCGCGAAGGCGATCGTCGCGCGCGCCCCGGTGATGGTCGCCAGCGGCTTGGACATGGCGTTATATTATAACTTTACGCGGGCGGGTACACGGCCGATGACGATACGGGGTGGGGTGCGCTGCGTGCTGGCGCTGCTGGTGCTGCTCGGCGCGAGCCTCGCGGCGCGCGCCGAGGGCGCGCCGCCGCTGGTCGTCAGCAGCATCCGGCCGCTGCACCTGATGCTGCGCGCGCTGGCCGGAGACAGCCTCGATGCGCGCGTGCTGCTCGCGCCCGGCGTCTCGCCGCACGACTTCGCGCTGCGCCCCTCGCAGCTCAGGTTGCTCGGCGACGCGCGGCAGGTGTTCTGGTTAGATGCGACGCTCGAGCACCCGCTGCCGGCGCTGTTCGCGCGCCTGCCGGCGCCGCGGCGCGACACCGCGCTGCTGGCGCTGATCGCGCCGCCCGCGCGCGGCGACGGCTTCGTGGATCCCCACGTCTGGCTCGACCCGCGGCTGGCCGCGGTCACGGCCGCCGCCATGGCGCGCGTGCTCGAGGAGCGCGGCCTCGTCGACGCCGCGCAGATCGCGCCGCGCCTGCAGGCGTTCCAGGACCGGATGGCGCGCGTCGAGGAGGACATCGCCGCCTCCCTGCGCGGCCTCGAGGGCGTGCCCTTCGCCGCGATGCACGACGGCTACGCCTACTTCGTGCGACGTTTCGGGCTCAGGCAGGCCGCGGTGCTGGCGCTCGACGCCGAGCAGCAGGTAGGCGCGCGCGCGCTGTCGCGCATGCGCCGCGAGGTGCGCGACAGCGGGGCGGTCTGCCTGCTGCGCGAGCGCTCGGGCGACAATGCGCGGCTGGCGCAGATGATCGCCGAGGGCAGCGCGATGCGTGTCGTCGAACTCGACTCGCTGGCGAGCGATGCGCCGGACGACGCCGACGGCTACGCCCTGTTTCTCGAGGACTTCGCGCGCGCGATTGCCGGCTGCCTGCGCGGTCCGGCATCCTGAGCACCGACGCGGGTATCCACCATGAGCGACGCCACCCGAGCGAACCCCGGCCTGATCCTGGTCGACGGGTCTTCCTACCTTTACCGCGCCTTCCACGCGCTGCCTCCGCTCTCGACCGCCGCCGGCCGGCCTACCGGCGCGGTGCGCGGCGTGGTCGCGATGCTGCGCAAGCTGCGCAAGGACTTCCCCGGCGCGCCGGTCGTGGTCGTGTTCGACGCCAAGGGCAGGACCTTCCGCGACGAGATCTTCGCCGAGTACAAGGCCCACCGGCCGCCGATGCCCGAGGAACTGAGCGCGCAGGTCGAGCCGCTGCACGGCATCGTGCGCGCGATGGGTCTGCCGCTGCTGTGCGTCCCGGGCGTGGAAGCCGACGACGTGATCGGCACCCTGGCCGCAGAGGCCAGCGCGCGCGGCGTGCCGGTGCTGATCTCCACCGGCGACAAGGATCTCGCGCAACTGGTCACGGCCGAGGTCACGCTGATCAACACGATGACCGACACGCTGCTCGACGTCGACGGCGTGCGAGCGAAGTTCGGCATCGGGCCGGAGCTCGTCGTCGACCTGCTCGCGCTGATGGGCGACAAGGTCGACAACATCCCGGGCGTGCCCGGAGTCGGCGAGAAGACCGCGCTGGCGCTGCTGCAGAATCTCGGCAGCCTGGAGGCGATCTATGCCAACCTCGACGCCGTGGCCGCGCTGCCCGTGCGCGGCGCGAAGGCGCTCGGCGAGAAGCTCGCCGCCGAGCGCGACAAGGCCATGCTCTCGCGCGAGCTCGCGACGATCCGCACCGACCTCGAGCTCACGCTGGACTGGCAGGCGCTGCACAACGACGCGCCGGATCGCGAGGCGCTGCTCGACTGGTTCCGCGAGCTCGAATTCAACACCTGGCGCGACGAACTGCTCGCGGCGGGTGGCGAGGGCGCCGCGGCGGCGATGCCCGCGGCGCCTGCTCCGGAGGCGGACTACGAGACCGTGCTCGACCGCGCGGCACTGCAGCGCTGGGTCGAGCGGCTCGCGACATGCGAGCTCATCGCCGTCGATACCGAGACCACCAGCCTCGATTACATGGCGGCGCGCGTGGTAGGCGTGTCGGTGGCCACCGAGCCCGGCGTGGCCGCCTATATCCCCTTCGGTCACGACTACCTCGGCGCGCCGGAGCAACTCGGCGAGATGGAGGTGCTGCAAGCACTGCGCCCGCTGCTGGAGGCAAGGCAGCCGCTGAAGATCGGGCAGAACCTGAAGTATGACCTCAGCGTGCTGGCAAACCACGGCATCGCGCTCGATGGCATCGCCTTCGACACCATGCTCGAGTCCTACGTGCTCGACTCGGTGGGCTCGCGCCACGACATGGACACGCTGGCGCTGCGTCACCTCGATTACCACACCATCAAGTTCGAGGATG
>CAYXJM010000282.1:2926-4117 GCA_964465455.1 uncultured Klebsiella sp. | reverse complement strand
CCGGCGACCGAGGCGATCGTGATGATCGGCGAGATCGGCGGCTCGGCCGAGGAAGAGGCCGCGGCCTTCATCAAGGCCAACGTGACCAAGCCGGTCGTGTCCTACATCGCGGGCGTCACCGCGCCCAAGGGCAAGCGCATGGGCCATGCGGGTGCGATCATCTCCGGCGGCAAGGGCACGGCGGACGAGAAGTTCGCGGCACTCGAGGCGGCCGGCGTGAAGACCGTGCGCAGCCTGGCGGAGATCGGTTCCGCGCTGAAGGCAATCACGGGCTGGTGAGCGAAGCCGCAACGCGCCCAGGCCCGGCTGCCGGCCGGGCCGTGGGTCGGACTGCCGCTCGGGCCGTAGGTCGGGCTTCAGCCCGACATTCCGACCATCGTCGGGCTGAAGCCCGACCCACGCGGTAGCCGACCGTGAGCATCGATTCGCGCGCGTACAGCGCCAAGCTCGACCCGCGTTACGGCAGCGGCTGCTACCGGCGCGGCATCGCGCTGCGCCAGTGCGGCGCCTCGCGCGTCGAGGCGGCCGTGGAGGACGATCCTCACGCCTTCGCGCTCACGCTGACGCACGACGGCGAGCGTGTCACCGGGGTCACGGCCGAGGCGCACCGCTTCCCCCTCACCACCTGCGCCGGCGCCACCGGCGCGCTGCAGTCCATCGTCGGTGCGCCGCTCGCGCCGTCGCCGGTGGCGCTGGCGCAGCACGCCAATCCGCGCACGAACTGCACGCACCTCTTCGACCTCGCGGCGCTGGCGGTCGCGCACGTCTTTCGCGCCGAACAGGAGCGCGTCTACCGCATCGAGATACCCGACGAGATCGACGGCCGCACCGAGGCGCGGCTCGATCGCGACAGCGGGCGCGTGCTGACCTGGTCGCTGGAGCACGGCGTGATCACGGCGCCCGCGCACTATGCCGGGCAGCGCGTGCTGGGTGGCTTCACCCGCTGGGCGGTGGCGAACCTGGACGGCGAGGAGCTCGAGTTCGCGCTGGTGCTCGCGCGCGGCTACTTCGTCGCGCTGTCGCGCATCTACGACATCGAGACCGTCTCCCCGGGGCCGGCCTCGGAGGACCCGATGCCCTCGGGCGTCTGCTACAGCTACAGTCCCGAGCGCGCCGCGCAGGCCTGGCGCGTCCGCGGCAGCCGCCGCGATTTCACCGACACGCCGGAGCAGCTGCTCCACTGGCACCACC
>CAYXJM010000282.1:0-2826 GCA_964465455.1 uncultured Klebsiella sp. | reverse complement strand
GGTTCGGCCGTAGGTTCGGCTTCAGCCGAACGATGCACGCCGTCCGGCTGAAGCCGGACCCACGGATGAACGATCCACGGCCTCCGGCTGAAGCCGGACCTACGGGCGCGCGAGGAACGCGCGCAGGATGGCGTCGACCGTCTGGTCTATCTGCTCGCGCGTGGCACCCGCCTGGGTGAACAGCGGGGTCATCAGCAGCGGACCCACGAGCAGGCGGATGATCGCGTCCGGCTCGGTGTCGTGACGCAGCTGACCGCTGCGCCGTCCGGCCTCGATCATCTCGGTCATGCGCTGCTTCACCGGCTCCCAGTGCGCGTTCACCAGCGCGCCGAATCCGGTTTCGCTGCCCGCGATGGCCATGCCGTTCACGGTGCGCAGCACCGGTTCGGCGAGGTAGTGCGCCAGCCGGTGCGACAGCGTGCGCAGGTCGGCGGCGAAGTTGCCCGTCACCGGCACCACGAGCCGGCTGTACTGCAGCGACAGCGCCTCGCCGAGGAGCGCGGCGCGCGTCGGCCAGCGCCGGTAGATCGTGGCGCGGTGCACGCCGGCGCGCGCGGCGACGTCCGCCACGCTGAAATCGGCCTGCCCCTGCTCGAGGAAGGACAGCACCGCGTGCGCCACGGCGAGCCGCACCGCCGCGTTGCGACCACCCGGGCGGCGGCGCGGCGTGTCGCTCACGGGTGCTCCCCGCGCGGGGTGCGGCGCGCAGGCGCGGAGCCCGCGCGCCGGCGCCGGGCGGGCTGCGCGGCCGGTGCGGGAAGGGCGGTGTGCTGCGGTGTCGTCATGCGCGACTTCCTTGCATGCGTGGTGCCGGGTGGTGCGCCGCTGCCCGTGCCCCGGCCCGGTCGGTGCGGGGCAGGGGACGCGGCAGGGGTCGGGCGCGACTCTAACCGATGACGCGGCAGGTGTCACTTTAAGAGCGCGGACGCTTGAAAAGCCGCTCGCCGGCCCCATATCGCCCCGCGTATCCGTTCACTGGCAGGGAGACCACCGCATGACCGCCGCGCACAAGGAGACCATGGGCTTCCAGACCGAAGCCCGGCAACTGCTGCACCTGATGATCCACTCGCTCTACAGCAAGAAGGAGATCTTCCTGCGCGAGCTGATCTCGAACGCCTCCGATGCCGCCGACAAGCTGCGCTTCGAGGCGCTGTCCAACCCGGCGCTGCTCGCCGACGAGCCGAACCTCGAGATCCGCATCGCGATCGACAAGGAGGCGCGCACGCTCTCGATCACCGACAACGGCATCGGCATGTCGCGCGACGAGGCGATCAGCCACCTCGGCACCATCGCGCGCTCGGGCACCGCGCAGTTCGTGCAGCAACTCTCCGGCGACCAGCGCAAGGACTCGCAGCTGATCGGGCAGTTCGGCGTGGGTTTCTACAGCGCCTTCATGGTCGCCGACCGCGTCGAGGTGTTCAGCCGCCGTGCCGGGCTGCCGCCCGAGGCCGGCGTGCGCTGGGAGTCGGCGGGCGAGAGCGAGTTCACCGTCGAGGACGTCGAGCGCGCCGCGCGCGGCACCACGGTGGTGCTGCACCTGAAGGAGGACGCGGGCGATTTCCTCGACAGCTGGCAGGTGCGCTCGATCGTCAAGCGCTACTCGGACCACATATCGCTGCCGGTGCTGATGCTGAAGGAGCGCTTCGACGAGGAGGAAAAGGACAAGGACGCGGCGCCGGAGTGGGAGGCGGTCAACCAGGCCACCGCGCTGTGGACGCGTCCGAAGGCGGAGATCACGGAGGACGAGTACCGCGAGTTCTACAAGCACATCTCGCACGACTTCGAGGACCCGCTGACCTGGAGTCACAATCGCGTCGAGGGCAAGTACGAGTACAACTCGCTGCTGTACATCCCCGCGCACGCGCCCTTCGACCTGTGGAACCGCGACGCGCCGCGGGGCCTGAAGCTCTACATCCAGCGCACCTTCATCATGGACGAGGCGGAGCAGTTCCTGCCGCTGTACCTGCGCTTCGTGAAGGGGGTGGTGGACTCGAACGACCTGCCGCTCAACGTCTCGCGCGAGATCCTGCAGAAGAGCGCCGCGGTCGACGCGATGCGCGGCGCGCTGTCGAAGCGCGTGCTCGACATGCTGGAGCAGCTCGCCGGCGATAAGCCCGAGGAGTACCAGAAGTTCTGGGACATCTTCGGCCAGGTGATGAAGGAGGGCCCGGCCGAGGACTTCGCGAACCGCGAGCGCATCGCGAAGCTGTTCCGCTTCGCCACCACGCACACCGACAAGCCGGCGCAGGACCAGAGCCTCGCGCAGTACGTCGAGCGCATGCGCGAGGGGCAGAAGGACATCTACTACGTGGTGGCCGACAACTTCCTCACCGCGCGCAACAGCCCGCACCTCGAGGTGTTCCGCCAGAAGGGCATCGAGGTGATCCTGCTGCACGACCGCATCGACGAGTGGATGATCGGCTACCTCGGCCAGTTCGAGGGCAAGCAGCTGAAGGACGTGGCGCGCGGCGACCTCGATCTCGGCGAGCTGGAGGACAGCGCCACGAAGGAGGCGCGCGAGAAGCAGCAGGAGGCTGCGAAGGACCTGGTCGAGCGCGTGAAAAAGGCGCTCGAGACCCGCGTGCACGAGGTGCGCGTCACGGCGCGCCTCACCGAGTCTCCGGCCTGCCTCGTCGTGGGCGACCACGACATGGGCGTGCAGATGCGCCGCATCATGCAGGCCGCCGGCCAGAAAGTGCCCGAGGCGAAGCCGATCATGGAGCTGAACCCCGATCACCCGCTGGTGAAGCGCCTCGACGCCGAGCCCGACGAGGACCGTTTCGCCACGCTGGCGACGATCCTCTTCGAGCAGGCCCAGCTCGCCTC
>CAYXJM010000281.1:0-4118 GCA_964465455.1 uncultured Klebsiella sp. | reverse complement strand
GGCGGCATCGACCTCGGGCATCAGGATCGCGAACTCCTCGCCGCCGATGCGCGCGACCGAGTCGACCTCGCGGCTTTGCGCCTCCAGCAACTGCGCGAAGGCGATGAGCACCTGGTCGCCATTGGCGTGCCCGTGGGCGTCGTTGATGCCCTTGAAATGGTCGATGTCGGCGATCACCACGCTGAGCGGGCGGCGGTAGCGCTGCGCGGCGGCCAGCGCCCGCGCCAGGCGCTCGTCGAAGGCGCGGCGGTTGAGCAGGCCGGTGAGCGGGTCGGTCTGCGCGCGGCGGCTGAGCTCTTCGATCGCATCGAGCGCGTAGCTCTGGAACACGAAGATGCCGAGGCCCACGAACAGCAGCGGCGCGATCACGGCATAGACGTCGATCAGCGCCTGCTGGTCGTAGCCGAGCAGCAGCGCGCCGGCGGCGACCCAGAGCTCGCCGGCCGCGCCGAAGGCCAGCACGGCGACCGTGCCGATGTCACCGACGTTGCGCGGGCGCTTGTAGCGCACCAGGCACCACGCCGAGGCGATGCAGCCCATCGCGATCGAGATCGCGGCGAAGCCGAAGCGCAGCAGCGGGCGGTCCGAAAGGCCCAGGTAGAGCACGAAGGAGGCGAGCGCGGGGCTCAGGATCGCCGCGAACAGCAGCGCAGGCACGGGCCGGTCGCAGCGGATCCAGGCACTGGCCCAGAGCGTGGCGAAGCCGGCGAGGATCAGCGCGCCGCGCAGCAGGGTCTCGGCGGTGGCGCTCATCAGCGCCGCACCGAACACGTGCGTCAGCACGGTGGCGCCGAGCAGCAGGAAGCCGATGCCGTAGAGAATCGCCGCGCGCTCGGGCCGCTCGCGCGCCGCGAGCGGCAGCATGGCGATCGCCATCAGGAAACACAAGGAACAGACCACCGCAGTCACGAAGATCGACCGGTCCATGACACCACCCTCGTCAGCGCCAGCTGGCCACGCAGGGAACGACACGGTCTGTGGCGTACGGGCGTGCAGCGGACCGTTGAACGCTGCAGCCGGGTCGGGACACCATTGCGGCGTCCCGTGCGCGAACCCTAGCAAAACGGCCCCGGCGCGGCTGTGACGCGCGTCGCGCGGCGCGTACACTGCGCGCGAACGGTGACACACATACCGGGGAGCCACGTGAGCAGCGCACAGGCCAGCACCGAACTCGCGATACCGCGCGATCGCGCGTGGGAAATACTGCGCGATCTGGGCATCGCGCACCGCTACGTGCCCGGCCTGGTGCGCACCGAGATCCGCTCCGCGCAGACGCAGGGCGTCGGCGCCACCCGGCGCGTCTATCGCAAGGGCGGGCGCGGTCTCGACGAAACGGTAACGGAGTGGGAAGAAGGACACGGCTTCCTGCTGCGCCTCACGCAGCCCGACGGCACGGCGCCGGCACCGTTCGCGCGCGCGAGCTTCCGCTACCGGCTGGACGACCTGCCCGGGCAAGCCGGGCGCTCGCGCATGACGATCACGCTGGAGTACGAGCCGCGCTGGGGCGCGTTCGGGCGGTTGCTCGATCGCCTGGTGCTCGCGCGGGCGGTGGCCGGGATGCAGCGCGAGCTGGCGGGGCGGATCAAGGGGTATTACGAGTCGGTTTGACCAGGGCAATGCCCGAATGAATTCGGACCCACGCACAGCCGCCGTGGGTCCGGCTTCAGCCGGACAAGTGACCGGGGGGCTGCGCCGCGGCCCGTCGTCCGGCCATGCGGCCGAAGAAGGTTGCGTCCCCCACCGACATGCCGCTCGCGTAGCCGGCCGCCGTGCGCGGAATGCCGGCAGCCGTGCGGCCGGCCGCGTACAGCCCGGGTATCACGTCGCCATCGGCCGTCAGCACCTCGCCGGTGGGCAGCGTGTCGAGGCCGCCGAGCGTGAAGCAGGTGGGCTTCAGCGTGTCGAGACTCCAGTCGACCAGCGCGAAGGGCGCGGTGGCGATCGGCTTCAGCCACTCGCGCGCCTTGTGGAACAGCGGGTCCTCGCCGTTGGCGGCGTGGCGGTTGTAGTAGTCCACGGTCTGCGCGAGCGAGCCCGGCGGCAGCCCCGCTTCCGCCTCGACCTCGGCCACCGTCTCGCCGACCGCGACGATCTGAGTGGTCTCGTGGTAGTCGGGGCGGCTGAAGTGCTCGTTGTCGATGAACAGGAAGATGCGGTGGTTGGTCTGCACCGAGGCGAAATGCCCCAGCCGCGACAGGTAGATGTCCTCGTTGATGAAGCGCTGGCCCTGCTCGTTCACGAAGATGCCATAGGTGAGCTGCGCCGGCGGGTAGTGCGCCACGCCGACGAAGGCCTCGCCCATGTTGATCGCATGCCCCCCGGCGGCGATGCCGAGCCGGATGCCGTCGCCGGTGTCGCCGGGATTGCCGTGGCGCGTGCAGAAGCTCGCGTACTCCGGGATGTGCCGGCGCGTCATCTCCTCGTTCATGATGAAGCCGCCGGTGGTGAGGATCACGCCCTTCGTCGCCAGGATCGGCACGTCGCGGTTGTCGATGCGCGCCAGCACGCCGCGGATGCGGCCGCTGCGGTCGCGCAGCAGCGCGGTGACGCGCGCGTCGTAGCGGATGTCGGCACCGGACTCCTCCACGCGCTTCAGCAGCACCGACATCAGCGTCTTGCCGCCGTCGTGGCCGGAGTCGGCGGGCAGGTGCCCGCGCGGCACCGGTGTGGCGACCCCGGTGAACGGATAGGAGCGCTCGTTGCCGGTGTACTGCAGCGAGTCACCGGTCAGCGCCACCACGTCGCGCCCGGCGAAGAAGCCGCGCTTGTACGGCACGCCGAGCCCCTCGACCCAGTCGAAGTGTTCGGCCGCGCCGTCGACGTAGGCGCGCACGCGCGCGGGGTCCGCGTACTCGCCGAAGCAGGCCATCAGGTAGTTGTGGAAGTTCTCGCTGCTGTCCTCGATGCCGAGGTCGCGCTGCAGCCGGGTGCCGCCGCTGCCGCCGAGGTACATCTCGCAGGCCGAGAGCATCGTGGACCCGCCACCGCCGCTGAAGCGCTCCAGCACCATGACCGCGGCGCCCGCGCGGCGCGCCTCCAGCGCCGCCGAGGCGCCGGCCCCGCCGAAGCCGCAGACCAGCACCTCGGTACGGTGGTCGAAACGCTCGATGCTCTCGAATTCCACGATGCGCTGCACGGGCACGCTCTCCGCCTGGGGTTGCCGAGCGTGCCTTTATAGAGTCTGAAACAATTCAGCGCAATTGTTTTCTTCAGGCGAGGCCGAGGCGCTCCAGCGCGAGCGCGCGGTTGGCACGGTAATCGGGCTTGCCCGGCGGCGTGCGCGCGATGCGATCGACCGTCACCAGGTGGCGCGGCAGCTTGTAGCGCGCGAGCTTGCCGTCGCAGTAGGCCGCGATGTCGTCGAGGCCGGGCGTCGCGCCCGCGCGCGGCTGCACCACCGCGCAGACCGCGTTGGTGAAGCGCGCGTCCGGCACGCCGACCACCACGGCGTCGAAGATCGCCGGGTGCCCCTTCAGCACCGCCTCGACTTCCTCCGGGAAGATCTTCTCGCCGCCGGAATTGATGCACTGGCTGCCGCGCCCGAGCAGTTCCACGGTGCCGTCGGCGAGCACGCGGCCGTAGTCGCCGGGAATGACCCAGCGCACGCCGTGACGGTCGATGCGGAAGGTCTCGGCGGTCTTCTGCTCGTCCTTGTAGTAGCCGAGCGGTATGTGGCCGCAGCGCGCGAGGCGGCCCACGACGCTGCTGCCGGGAGGCACGGGCTCGAGGTCGTCGTCGAGGATGCGCGTGTGCGCGTCCATCGTGAAGCGCGGCCCGGCCGCCTCGCCGTCGAAGTCCACCACGGTGCCGTTGTGGCCGGTCTCCGACGCGCCGAAGCCGTCGATCACGCGCGCGTGCAGGAACAGTTCCTTCAGCCGGTTCTTCACCGGCTTCGAGAGGATCGCGCCACCCGAGCTCAGCACGAAGAGCCCGGAGCAGTCGTAGCGCGCGCGCTCCTGCGCCTCGGCGATCGGGCGCGCCATCGCGTCGCCGACCATCATCAGCCCGACCGTCTTCTCGTCCTGCACCAGCCGGAGCACGCGGTCGGCATCGAAGTGCGGCTCGCAATACAGCACGAACTTGCCGCCGCTGTACATCGTGATCAGCGCGTTCCACAT
>CAYXJM010000280.1:1469-4131 GCA_964465455.1 uncultured Klebsiella sp. | reverse complement strand
GGCACCTCGCGCACGTGGATCGCCTCGACGCCGGCGCCCTCGAGGATGTCGGAGATCACGACGACCTTGTCGCCCGGGCTGAAGCCCTCGCGCTGCACCAGGATCGCGAAGGCGCTCGCGAGCGTCTTCTCGGGGTCGGTGCTGAAATTGCTGCGGTAGGCGCAGACGCCGCGGTTCAGCGCCAGCAGGCGGCGCGTGCGCGAATCGTTCGTGAACGCGTAGATCACGGACTTGTGCGGGTGGCAGTTGGTCACGTAGTTCGCCATGCGCCCGCGTCGCGTGATCACCACGATCCCGCGCGCCGCGATCAGCTCCGCGAGGTGCACCGCGCTGGCCGCCAGGCTCTGCTTCTGCTCGGTGAGCACCAGCTTCTCGGTGAAGCGCAGCCCGCGGTGCGGCTCGACGGCGCGGCAGATGCGGTCGAGGTACTCGACGCACTTCACCGGGTACTTGCCGATCGTGGTCTCGCCCGAGAGCATCACCGCGTCGGCCTCCTCGTAGACGGCGTTGGCGACGTCGGTGACCTCGGCGCGCGTCGGCACCGGGTTCTGGATCATCGACTCGAGCAGGTGGGTGGCGACGATCACGCGCTTGCCCTGCTCGGCGCAGGTGCGGACGATGCGCCGCTGGATGGTCGGCAGCTCGTAGAAGTTCACCTCCACCCCGAGGTCGCCGCGCGCGACCATGATGCCGTCGGCCTCGCGCACGATCTCGTCGAGGTTGCGCACGCCCTCCTGGTCCTCGATCTTCGCGATGATCTTGATCTTGTTCGCCTTCTCGCCGAGGAACTCGCGCAGTTCCCGCACGTCCTTGGCCTCGCGCACGAAGGACAGCGCGATGTAGTCGACCTCCTGGTCCATCCCGAACTGGATGTCGTGGCGGTCCTTCTCGGTGATCGCGGGCAGGTTCACGCGGATGCCGGGCAGGTTCACGTGGCGCTTGCTCTTCAGCGAGCCGCCGTCGACCACGCGGCAGCGCATCACGCGCTCCTGCTTGCTCAGCACCTCGAGGTTGATCAGGCCGTTGTCGACGGTGATGCGGTCGCCCACGTTCACTGCGTCGATGATGTCGGCGTAGTCGATCTGGATCGAGCTCTCCTCGACGTGCTCGGCGCCGCGCACCACGATCGTGATCTCCTGCCCCTCGCGCAGGTCCAGTTCCGCCGAGAGGTGGCCGGTGCGGATCTCCGGGCCCTGCGTGTCCAGCATCACCGGCACCGTGTAGCGGACCTTGCGGTTCAGCGTGCGGATGGCCTTGATCACGCGCGCGTGCGACTCGTGGTCGCCGTGCGACATGTTCAGGCGCACGACGTTCATGCCGGCGGCGTAGAGCCGCTCCAGCATCTCGTAGGAGCCCGTCGCGGGGCCTATGGTGCAGATGATCTTGGTCTTGCGCATCGGGTGCCTGGTGGGTGCCTGAGGCGGGCCATCATAGCGCAATCCGCGCCGCTCCCGACTACCGCGCCCGGGGGTTTGCGGGGCGTCCGCGGCCCCGCGCGGGCGGGTTTGCCGGGCGCCGGGGGCCGGGGGTAGTATGCGCTCCCACGCCCCGTACGGGGGCGCCACACCGTCGAGGAGCACCAGTTCGATGACCGACTTCATCTCGTTTTCGCGCGTTGAGCACGAGCTTGCGCCCAAGCTGCGCAACAGCCTGAACCATGCGGAATCGTCGGAGGACGCGAAGAAGTTTTTCAGCTACACGGCCCAGGAACTGCTGGGCAAGGCCCTCGGCGAGGGCGTGAAAGTGCACTTCGAGGACGTGGCGCTGTCGCGCGACGGGCAGGGCTTCACGGTCAGCCCCCGCCTGCAGGCCGACGCCAACTACGCCAGGGTCGCCGCGAACTCGGACCTGCGGGCGATCCTGGACCGCTTCGCCGAGTCGGCCCAGCACCGCGTGCGCCACCTCGAGGGCCACCCGGAAAAGACCCAGTCCAAGATCCGCGGCCACTGAGCGGCACAGGAGCGATCGCGATGCACGAGCAATACGTCGAATACAGCCATGCCGGCACGGTGCTGGAAGGCTTCCTGGCCAACCCCGCGCAGCCGGGGGAGAAACGGCCCGCGGTGCTGGTCGCGCACGCCTGGGCCGGGCGCGACGAGTTCGCCATCGGGCGCGCGAAGGCCCTCGCCGGCCTCGGCTACGCGGGCTTCGCGCTCGACAACTACGGCAAGGGCGTGCTCGGCGCGAACAACGACGAGAACTCGAAGCTGATCGGCCCGTTCATGGCGGATCGCGCGATGCTGCGCGACCGCCTGCTGGCGGGACTCGCGACGCTGCGCGCGCAGCCCGGCATCGACCCGGACCGCATCGCGATCATGGGCTACTGCTTCGGCGGCCTGTGCGCGCTCGATCTCGCGCGCAGCGGCGCCGACATCCGCGGCGCGGTGTCCTTCCACGGCCTGCTGGTGCCGAACGGGCTGGCGGCGCAGCCGGTCAAGGCGAAGGTGCTGGCGCTGCACGGCTACGCCGACCCGATGGTGCCGCCCGAGCAGGTGCTCGCCTTCGGCAAGGAGATGACGGACGCCGGCGCCGACTGGCAACTGCACGCCTACGGCGGCGTGCTGCACGCCTTCACGGTGCCCGAGGCGAACGACCCGGGCTTCGGCACGGTCTACAACGCGGCCGCCGAGCGCCGCTCGTGGCGCGCGCTGGTGGATTTCCT
>CAYXJM010000280.1:0-1369 GCA_964465455.1 uncultured Klebsiella sp. | reverse complement strand
GCGTCGAGCGCCTGCGCCAGCGTGCCGACGCCCACGATCTCCATGCCATCCACCGGTTTGCGCGGCACGTTGGCCGCCGGCACGATCGCGCGGCGGAAGCCGTGCTTGGCGGCTTCCAGCAGGCGCTCGCCGCCGCTCGGCACCGGGCGGATCTCGCCCGAGAGCCCCACCTCGCCGAAGCTGATCAGGCCCGCGTCGATGCTGCGGTCGCGGTAGCTCGAGACGATCGCGAGCAGCAGCGCGAGGTCCGCGCTGGTTTCGGCCACCTTGATGCCCCCGACCACGTTCGCGAACACGTCCTGGTCGCCGAGCTGCAGGCCGCCGTGCCGGTGCAGCACCGCGAGCAGCATCGCGAGGCGGTTCTGGTCCACGCCCACCGCGACGCGGCGCGGGTTGCTGCCCATGCTCTCGTCGACCAGCGCCTGGATCTCCACCAGCAGCGGCCGCGTGCCTTCCCAGACCACCATCACCACGCTGCCCGGCGAGATCTCGGCGGCGCGCGACAGGAAGATCGCCGAGGGGTTGCGCACCTCGCGCATGCCGCGGTCGGTCATCGCGAACACGCCGAGCTCGTTGACCGCGCCGAAGCGGTTCTTGCCGGCGCGCAGCGAGCGGAAGCGGCTGTCGCCCTCCTCCTCGAGCATGATCGAGCAGTCGATGATGTGCTCGAGCACCTTGGGCCCGGCCAGCGTGCCGTCCTTGGTGACGTGGCCGACCAGGAACATCGCCGCGCCGGCGCTCTTCGCGAAGCGCGTGAACTGCGCGGCGCTCTCGCGCACCTGCGCCACGCCGCCCGGCGCCGAGGGCACGTCCTCGCAATGCACCACCTGCACCGAGTCGACCACCATCACGCGCGGCGCGAGCTTCGCGGCGGTGGCGAGGATCGCCTCCACGCTGGTCTCGGCGAGCATCTTCAGCTTGTCCGTGGGAAGACCCAGGCGGTGCGCGCGCAGCGCCACCTGCTGCAGCGACTCCTCGCCCGTGACGTAGAGCGTCTCCATCTGCTGCGACAGCGCGCACATCACCTGCAGCAGCAGCGTGCTCTTGCCCGCGCCCGGCTGGCCGCCGATCAGGTTCACCGAGCCCGGCACCACGCCGCCGCCGAGCACGCGGTCGAACTCGTCGAAGCCGGTGGAGAAGCGCGGCACCTCGGCGAGGTCGATCTGGTCGAGCGTCTGCAGCTCGGCCACCGCGCCCGCGTAGCCGCCGCGGCGCGCCGCGCCCGGGCCGCGCGCAGCCGCCGCCTCGACGAACTGGCTGAGCGTGTTCCACGCCCCGCAGTCGGGGCACTGGCCGGCCCACTTGCTCTGCTCGGAACCGCAGTCCTGGCAGACGTACACCACTCTGGACTTTGCCACGCCCGATCCTT
>CAYXJM010000279.1:0-4169 GCA_964465455.1 uncultured Klebsiella sp. | reverse complement strand
AGGCCGCCGTTGCCGAGGCAGGTGATGATGTGGAAGATCGAGAAGCTGGTCACGCTGATGTCCGAGCGCTCGCCGGCCGGTCGGCCGCGGTAGTGGCCGCCCAGCGTGTCGCAGCTGTCCTCGATGATCTTCAGGCCGTGCTTGTCGGCGATCGCGCGCAGGCGGTCCCAGTCGGGCATGCCGCCGACCAGGCTCGGGATCAGCATGGCCTTCGTCAGCGGCGTGATGTTGCGCTCGATCCTGTCGATGTCGATCTGGTACGTGTCGGGTTCGACGTCGACCAGCACCGGCACGTGGCCGTTCATCGCGATCGACGAGATGTCGGTGCCGAAGGTCAGCGTCGGCGTGATGATCTCCGAGCCCGGCGGCAGGTCGAGCAGGCGGATCGCCAGCAGCAGCGCGGAGCTGCCGGAGTTCACCATCACGCCGTATTCCTTGCCGAGCAGCTTCGCGCAGCGCTTCTCGAAGCTCTGCACCTGGGCCCCGACCGACATGCCGGTCTGCATCACGTTGACGACCGCGTCGATCTCTTTCTGGTCCAGCATGGCGCCGCCGTAGCGGACTTCGCGCTTGGGGATTCGCATCGTTGCCTCGTCCTCGTCTTTGTCCCGGTTTGAATGTCGACGCCGCCCCGCTCGGGGGACGACACGTGACGGCATTATGCCCGGCGGCCGCCGGTGCGCGAGGCCCGCGCAAATCAGCAGGGGGACATAAAAGCTCAAATGGTTTAAGTTACCGCCCGTTCGGCTGTCATCCAGGGGGACGCATGGCGAAGCATCGCAGGGCCGCGGCGACGGGCGCGCCGCCGTCGCGGGCCCATCCGCCCGCGGTGCCGGCGAAGTTCGCGCTGACGCTGCTGCAGGAAATCTCCGCGACCGGCGACGATCCGGCGCAGCTGCTCGCCCGCGTCGGGCTGCCGTTCACGCTGTCCGATCTGCAGGAGGCTCGCGTGCAGCTGCTCTCGGACGCGCAGTTCATCCGGCTCTACCGCGAGTGCATCACGGTGCTGTCGGTGCACGCCAACCGCGAGCGCGACCTGCCACCGATGAGCAAGGACGAGGTCGACATGCTGTGCTACTGCGTGATCACCTGCGCCACGCTGGCCGAGGTGATCGAGCGGGCGCGGCGCTTCTGCGCGATGCTCGATCACCGCGCCGCGGACCTGTCACTGGAGCGGCGGGGAGACGAGGCCGTGTTCCACATGGCGACGCGACGCCTGCGCCACAGCGCCAGCGGGCTGCTGACCGACCTGAGCGGCCTCAGTTTCTATCACCGCCTGTTCTCGTGGCTGATCGGGGAGACGATCCCGGTGGACGGTTACAGCGTCTATTCCGGGGCCGAGGCCGACCGCGCCACGCTGGAGCGCTTCTTCCAGCAGCCGATCCGCTTCGGCCAGGCCGACAACCACTTCGGCTTTCCCGCGCGCTACCTCGACAAGCCCGTGGTGCGCAGTTACCAGCGGCTGGTGGAACGGCTGAGCGTGCTGCCCTTCGACCACCTGCGCGATGCGAGCGGCGACGACGGCCGCTTCGCGGAGACGGTCGAGCACATCGTGGCGGCGCAGCTCGCCCGCCGCCAGGGCATTCCGACGATGGAGCAGTTCGCGAGCTTCTTCAACGTCTCGCGCGCGACCTTCCAGCGCCGGCTCGGCGAGGAAGGCGAGACGCTCGAGCAGATCAAGCAGCGCGTGCGGCTGCGGCTCGCGCTGGAACTGCTGCATCCCTCGGCGCGGCTCAAGGTGAGCGATGTCGCCGAGCGGCTCGGCTTCAGCGACGTGCGATCGCTGCGTCGCGCCTTCATCGAGTGGACGGGGCAGTCGCCGGATGCGTGGCGGCGCGAACAGCAGCTCGCCCCGGGCAGTCCTCCCTGAGCGCGCGGTGCTTGCCGTCGCTTGCGCTCGCCGATAATATGAGTACCGCAAGTATCGAATAACGAGGTCCGGGATGGCGGTGGCATACGATCCGTTCTCCGACGAGGCGATGCGTGATCCGTTCCCGCTCTACGCCGCGATGCGGGCCGAAGGCCGGCCGCACTTCCTGCCGGAATACGACGCCTGGGCGCTGGCGCGCTTCGCCGATGTCTGGGACGCCAGCATGGATCACGAGGCGGACGTGACGTGGACCGCGGGCGCGACGCCCGCGCAGCTGCTGCTCGGCGAACCGATCCCCCATGCCTTCACGACGATGGACGCGCCGAAGCACCGCAAGTGGCGCGCCGTGGTGCGCAAGGACTACACCCCCGAGGGCGTGCGCGCGCACGAATCGCGATTCCGTGCGCTGGCGCGTGACGTGCTCGGCCCCCTGCTCGAGCGCGGGGAGTTCGATTTCTACCAGGACTACGCCAACCGCGTGTTCTGCCTGAATTCCGGCTACAACCTCGGCCTGCCGCGCGAGGATGCCATCATGTGGCGCGCGCTCATCGACGAGATCATCCATCGCGAGCGGGGCCAGCGCGGCAGTTCGGAGCGCAACCAGCGCGCGGCCGCGGAGCTCGGCGGCTACCTGTTCGACTACGTGGCGAAGCTGCGCCGTGATCCGGGCCTCGCGAGCGGGCACACGGCGGCCTATCTGAACGCCGACATCGACGGCGAGCGTCTCGACGACCGGGGGATGGTCGATCTGCTGATGAACTTCCTGATTCTCGGTTCCGAGACCACGCCGATGGTCTGCGCCGGCTCGCTGTACTACCTCGAGAAGCATCCCGCGCAGCGCACCGCGGTGCTGGCCGATCACGGGCTGGTGCAGAGGCTCTTCCTGGAGACGGCGCGTTACGACCAGCCGACCAACATGCTGTGCCGTCGCGCCGTGCGGGACTTCACGCTGAACGGCGCCGCGATCAAGGCCGGCCACAACCTCCTCTACATCTACGCCTCGGCGAACCGTGACGGGGAGGAGTTCGAGCGTCCGGACGAGTTCGACATCTTCCGCAGCCATGCGCGCGATCTCAGCTATGGCGCGGGCGGGCACAAGTGCCTCGGGATGCACCTGGCGACGATGGGCGGGGTCATCGTGCTGCAGGAGTTCCTGGAGTCCGTCGCCAGCCACGAGGTGCGGCTGGATCGATGCGAGCGCGCCTACGGCGAGCACCTGTCCGGCTATCTGCGCGTGCCGGTGCGGGTGAGCCGGCGCGCCTGAGCCGGCGCGCGGCTTCGGGGCGGAGCCGGGCGGCAAGACCGGACAGCGAAACAGCAACCTGGAAGGGGCAAGCATGCAGATCCGTGCATTGGGCTACATCGGCGTCGGCGCTCCGGACCCGCAGGCATGCCTGGCGTTCGCGACCGGTGTCCTCGGCCTGATGCCGGCGCGCGCCTGTCCCGGCGAGGACTGGGGCGTGCCGGCGGTCCCCGGCAGCGGCCCCGCGAGCGGTGGCAGCGGCGTCGCGGCCGACGGCAGCGTGTACCTGAAGATGGACGACTGGCAGTGGCGCATCGGTGTGCATCCGCGTCCCGGACCTCCGGGTCTGATGTACCTCGGGCTGGAACTGACCGGCGCGATCGAGCTCGAGCAGGCGCTCGCGGAGCTCGCCGCCGCCGGTTGCGAGGCGCGTGCCGGAACCGCGGAGGCGGCGCGCGCACGCGCGGTCACCGGCATCGCGTACACGCGCGATCCGATGGGCAACGCGATCGAGCTCTTCTACGGACCGGTGAAGGACCGCAAGTACGCATCGCCCCTCGGCATGGAGTTCCTCGCCGGTGCGCTCGGTATCGGGCACCTGAACCTGCTGGCCGCACCGCTCGCCGAGGCCCGCGATTTCTACACGCGCCGGCTCGGCTTCCGGCTCACGGACTACATCCGCTTCGGTCCGGGCGACTCGGCGAATTTCTTCCACTGCAACGCCCGTCACCATTCGATCGGCCTGCTGAAGGTCGGCGAGCTCGCCGGCGTGCACCACCTGATGCTCGAGGCGCGCGACGTCGACATGGTCGGCCGCTGCCTGCAGCGCGTGGAGGATGCGGGCATCACGATCACCTCGACGCTGGGACGCCACGCGAACGACCGCATGCTGTCCTTCTACATGCTGAGCCCCTTCGGCTTCGAGCTCGAGATCGGCTGCGACGGGATGCAGATCGACGCGAGCTGGACGCCGGCCGAGTTCGTCGAGGGCGACATCTGGGGGCACCGCGGCCTCGACCCGCAGACGATCCAGCGCAACCTGGAGCAGGCGGGCGC
>CAYXJM010000278.1:0-4209 GCA_964465455.1 uncultured Klebsiella sp. | reverse complement strand
CGAGTCGAGCACCTGCTCCTGCATCTCGCGGTCGCTGAGCCCGCCGCAGACCTGGATGAAACGGTCGGCGAGCGTCGACTTGCCATGGTCGATGTGCGCGATGATGGAAAAATTGCGTATCCGGTTGAGGGCTGTCACCCGCGCTTCACCACGTGCCGATCCAGGGTCTGAGGGTTCTTTGACGACCGCGTACTTTACGTGACGTCAGCTCCCTTGGCCCCCCGCAAAAGCGCGCAATACTACCCGATCGGCCCGCGGATCGGGCCGGCGGCGCGCAGCCCGCGCGCCGCCGGTCCGCGCCTCAATCCTCGATGCGGATCGCCACGAAGCCGGCCTGGCCGCCGCGCAGCAGCCGCACGGGCACGTGCGTGCCCGACGGCAGGCGCTCGACGATGCGGCGGAAGGACGCGGCGTCGCGCACCGGCTCGCTGCCGATCTGCGTGATCACGTCGCCCGGGCGCAGGCCCGCGCGGTCGCCGGCCTTGCCGCGCGCGACCTCGCTCACGACCACCCCGCCGCCGATCCGCAGCTGCTCCTTGTCCCCGCGGTCGAGGTCCTCGACCACCAGGCCGATCCGCCCGCCGGTCGCGCTCGCCTGTGCCACCGTCCCGGTGTCGTCGTCGCTCTTCAGCTCGCCGACCGTGATGCGCAGGTCCGTCTTCTTGCCGTCGCGGATCACCTTCATGGCGGAGTGCGTCCCCGGCTTGACCAGGCCCACGATGTGCGGCAGATCCGCGGATTCGTTGATCGGCTGGCCGTCGAACTCGACCACGATGTCACCGATGCGCACGCCCGCCTTCTCGGCCGGCCCGCCCGGCTCGAGCTGCGAGATCAGCGCGCCCACCGGCTTGTCCAGCCCGAAGCTCTCGGCCAGCCCGCGGTCGACGTCCTGGATGCCCACGCCCAGCCAGCCGCGCACCACGTGCCCGGAGGACTTCAGCTGCTCGGCGACGTCGACCGCCACCGAGATCGGGATCGCGAAGGACAGCCCGATGGAGCCGCCGCTGCGCGTGTAGATCTGCGAGTTGATGCCCACGACCTCGCCGTCGAGGTTGAACAGCGGCCCGCCGGAGTTGCCCGGGTTGATCGCGACGTCGGTCTGGATGAACGGCACGTAGTTGGCGTTGTCCTCGCTCGGCAGGCTGCGCCCGCGCGCGCTGACGATGCCGGCGGTGACGGAGTAGTCGAGACCGAAGGGCGAGCCGATCGCGACCACCCACTCGCCCACCTTCAGCTCGTCGGCGTCACCGAAGCTGACCACCGGCAGGTTGGAGGCGTCGACCTTCAGCAGCGCGATGTCGGAACGCTTGTCGCTGCCGACGATCTTCGCCTCGAACTCGCGCCGGTCGGCCAGGCGAACCAGCACGCTGTCGGCCCCTTCCACGACGTGGTGGTTGGTGAGCACGTAGCCGTCGGACGAGATCAGGAAGCCCGAGCCCATCGACTGGCGCTCGCGCTGCGGCTGGCCGCGATACTGGAACAGGTGCCGGAATATCTCCGGCATCTGCTCCAGCGCGCGCGGATCGATGTCGGGCGGCAAGCCCTCCATCTGCTGGGCCTTCTGCGTGCTGAGGATCTTCACGACCGCGCCGGAATTCTTCTCGACGATCGGCGTGAAGTCCGGCAGCGCCGCCGCCGACCACCCCTTGGCGGCCACGGCCAGCATCAATACCAGTGCACTCCAGAACTGTATCCAGTTGCGTTTCATGGGCTCTCCGAAAGGGGAATGGCAACGAGTGATCAACGCAGCGTACGCAGCGAGGGAAACACCCTCAGCAGCACCGGCTCGGCGACCGCGGCGCCGGACCTGCGGGCCAGCACGCGCGCCGCGAGCACGGCGATGAGGAAACCGGCCGCGGCGGCGGCCATCGACCATGCATCCGAGCCGCCCGCCGGGGCGAGCCGCTCGCCCGCCACGGCTCCCGTCACGATGCCGGCCAGCGGCAGCAGGTAGGCGAGCGCCGAGGCGCGCAGCACGCTGTGCTCGCGCACCGCGATCTCCACCACGTCGTCGACCGCCGGTCGCACGCTCGCCGGCAGCGCGACGCGCAGATGATGGCGCCGCTCGCCGAGCAGCCTGCCGATCACGCCGCCTCCGCAGCCCTGCCCGGAGGCGCAGGCGCCGCAACCGGGCTGGGCGACGGTCTCCACCCAGCAGGCCTCGGCCTCCACCGCGACGACGCGCGCACGCTCGACCATCATGGCGTTGCTTCCGGGAAAACGACCGCGTTGGCGATCAGCTGCGCGGTCTCGACGGGAATCTCGCCGACCACCGTGACCAGGTGCTCCTCGCCCCGCGGCACGACATAGGACACGGTGGCGCCGCGCGAGGCCTGTCCGGCACGCGACGGGCGCTCGGCGGCGCGCTCGACGAAGACCGCGAACACCGCCAGGCCGTCGGTATAGCTCTGGACCTCGACGGGTGCTCCGCCCGCCGGGGCGCTGCGCGCCTCGCGACCGGTTGCGACGAAGCCCTCCGGCAGCCAGGCGACGGACCACGCGAACGGCGCCGGTTCCTGGGTCGCGGCGTGCGCGGCGGACGCGGCCCCGGGGGCCTCGCCCGCCAGTTCCTCCACGGGCACGGGACCGCCGATGCGCAGGTCCACGAACTGGAAGCGCTCGAGCACGCGACCGGCGCCGTCGGTGGTCTCGGATTTCAGCAGCAGCGAGCTCGCCTCGTCCAGCACCACCTTCATGCCGTAGCGATAGCGGTCGCGCGGCACGATGCGGATGCGCCGCCCTTCGTGGTTGGCCACGCGCTCGGAGCCGTCGAACTCGATGGCATAGTGATCCGCGAGCTGCTCGCCCGCGACGCCCGCTTGCGCGCGCTGCGCGAAGCGCGCGGCCGGGTCGAGGCGCATCAGGCGGTCGCCGGCGTGCTCGCAGTCGACGCGGTGGCCGCGGCGCACGAACTCGCGCGGTTCACCGTCGAGATGCACCAGCCGCTCCTGCTCCACGCCGTCGACCACCGCGTGCGCGATGCGCACCGAGCTGAGCGACTGGCCCTGCTCGTAGGTGAAGACGCCGGTGTAGTCGAGGGAACGGAAGCTGCGCGACATCGCATCGAGACGCGACGCGGGATCGCCGGGTTCTGCGGCACGCACGGAGATCGCCACGAGACCGGAAAGCAGGCAGGCGAATACGGCCGGAAGACGACGCATTGGGGAAAGTGTGGTCCTGCTTCAGGGCGTCTCGTAGGAGGCCAGGCGCGCGTAGGGCAGCATGCCCTGGTTCGTGTTCAGCGCCGCGTTCTGGACATGATCGACCATGAACAGCCGCAGCCGCTGTTCCGCCAGCTGGTCCGCACTGGCGCCCGCGTGCTGCAGGCCGCCGGCGGCGACGGGCAGCGCGGAACCGAAGCCCACCGGCATCGCGGGCCCCGCGACCGTCACCGGCAATCCCCCTGGACGGCCGAGTTCGCCGAGCGACACCGCGGCCGTCGATGCGACGGCACCGGCGTGCTGCAGGTCCGCCGGCTCGGGCGCAAGCGCGCGCAGGCCGAACACCGCCGCCATGCACACCGACGCCGCGACCGCAACGCCGCCGACCGGGAGGCGCCTGCGCGGCGCCGCAGCAGCAGGCACCTCGGCTGCAAGGGCCGCGAGGATGCCCGCGGTGAGCGCCGGCGGGCACAGGGCCTGCGCCTCGCCGCGCGCCACCGCGCGCACCGCGTAGTGCCGGCCCAGCAGGGCCCTCACCTCCGGTTCGCCCACGCTGTCCAGCACGCGCCGGTATTCGAACTCGCTGGCCTCGCCGTCCACCACGGCGGAGACCATCTCGCGCAAAGGTCCATTCACCTGGCTCAAAACCCACCCCCAAGCGGATACGTGCACCCCTTCGGATACCTGGCAGACAAATTAGTTCCCCTCGATCAGGGGCAGGATTTCATGATCCACCGCCTCGCGCGCCCGGAAGATCCGCGACCGCACCGTGCCCACCGGGCAGCGCATCACCTCGGCGATCTCCTCGTAGCTGAGACCCTCGAACTCGCGCAGCGTCAGCGCGGTGCGCAGGTCCTCGGGCAGCGCGCGTATCGCCTTGTCGATCACGGCGCGCAGCTGTTCGGTCATGAGCTGGTTCTCGGGACCGGCCAGGTCGCGCAGCGCGCCGGCGCTCTCGAGGTACTCCGCGTCCTCGACGTCGACGTCGGCGCCGGGCGGGCGACGCGAGCGCGACACGAGGTAATTCTTCGCCGTGTTGATCGCGATG
>CAYXJM010000277.1:0-4216 GCA_964465455.1 uncultured Klebsiella sp. | reverse complement strand
GCGCCGAGAAGAACGTGCTCTACGCCGACACGGTGCGCAACCTGCTGATGATCGCCGCGCCCGCCCCGCAGATGAACAACATCGTGCGCACGATCGCCACCTTCGACATCGACGTGATGAAGGGCATGTCCTTCGGCATCTACGAGGTCTACAACACGGACGCCGCCTCGGTCGTGGCGCGCTTCAACGAGCTGCTCGGCGGCGAGGAGCTGAGCCCGCTGGCCGGCGTGGTGAAGCTCGTGGCGCTGGAGGAGATCAACAACGTCCTCGTGATCACCTCGCGCGCGCACTACCTCGACACCGCCAGGATGTGGATCGAGCGCCTCGACCACGTGATCGTGCGCGAGGGCGAGAGCGCGAGCCGCCGCCTCTACGTCTACAACGTCAACAACGGCGAGGCGATGCAGCTCGCGCAGATGCTGACGCAGATGTTCGGCGGCACCATGGGCACGGTGGCGCAGACGCAGCGCAAGACCTCCGGCCGCACGGCGCCGGGCAGGCGCGCGGGCACGGCCGGCGAGCGCGAGCGGCCGCAGATGGGCTCGCAGGGCGCGTCGCGCCAGGAAGGCCTCGCCCCGGACACCGGGGATCTCGCCGCCGCGATGACCGGCGGCACGAGCCCGGACGAGACCGACGACAAGACCCCGCGCGTGGTCGCGGACCAGAACAACAACACGCTGCTGATCATGGCGACGCCGTCGGTGTGGCGCGAGATCGAGAGCTCCCTGCGCAAGCTCGACGTCATGCCGTCCCAGGTGCTGGTCGAGGTGTCGATCTGGGAAGTGACGCTGAACGACGAGCTCGAGTACGGCGTCGAGTGGTTCTTCCAGCACAGCAACAGCAGCATCAACGGCCTCGGCACCCTGGACCTCGGGGCGGCCGGCGTCGGCTCCGTCGTGCCCGGATTCTCCTACCTGCTCTCGGACAACGGCGGCGACTGGCGCGCGGTGATCAACACGCTGGACCAGACCTCGAACATCCAGGTGCTCTCCTCGCCGTCCGTGCTGGTGCTGGACAACCAGACCGCGGACATCGTGGTGGGCGACCAGCAGCCGGTGCTCTCGGGCACCAGCGCCACCGACGGCGGCACGGTCACGGAGAACATCGTCTACAAGGACACCGGCGTGAAGCTGAGCGTCACGCCGCGCGTCAACGAGAGCGGGCTCGTGGTGATGGACATCTCGCAGGAAGTCACCGACGTGGGCAACATCGACCAGGCGACCGGCCAGCGCTCCTTCCTGCAGCGCTCGATCCAGAGCACCGTGGCGATCCAGAGCGGCGACACGATCATCCTGGGCGGCCTGATCCAGAGCAACAAGAGCCAGGGCAGTTCGGGGATCCCGCTGCTGCACCGGATGCCGGTCGTGGGCAGCCTGTTCGGAACCAAGTCCGACAACGACCGTCGAACGGAGCTGCTGGTGACGATCAGCCCGCGCGCGATCGTCCAGTACAACGATTTCATCAAGATCGGCGAGGAGTTCCGGGAAAAGATGAGCGGCGTCACCAGTGCCTTCGGCCTGTGACGCCGTCCCGTATCCGCGCCGCCATGCCACCAGGGAGTTCCATCACGTGACCAGATCCGGCCTGCTTGCCGTCGTTGCCATGTTCCTGCTCGGCGGATGCGCCGCCATGCCGCAGAAGACCCCCGAGAACGCCGTGAGGGCGCGCGTCGAGGCGCACCAGCAGGCGCGCCTCGAGAACAACTTCGAGCTCGCCTACACCTTCACCTCGCCGGGCTACCGCGAGACGCACCCCTACAAGTCCTATCTCGGCAAGATGGGCGCGATGGTCAAGCGGCGCAGCTACGAGATCAAGGACGTGGCCTGCGAGGCCGATCTGTGCAACGTGAGCATCGAGCTCAGCTACAGCTATCTCGGGGCGGCGGGCGCCAAGATGGGCAAGGACACCGTCATGCAGCGCGTCATGACCGAGAAGTGGATCCGGGTCGACGGCGAGTGGTGGCTGGTGCCCGAGCGCTGAGCGCGGGATCCGGCGGCGTGAAGAAGGCGCTGGTCACGGGCATCACGGGGCAGGACGGCGCCTACCTCGCCGAGCTGCTGCTGTCGAAGGGCTACGAGGTGCACGGCATCAAGCGCCGCGCCTCGCTGCTGAACACCGACCGCATCGACCACCTGTACCAGGACCCGCACGTCGAGCGGCGGAACCTGTTCCTGCACTACGGCGATCTGACGGATTCGGGCAATCTCACGCGCGTGATCCAGGCGGTGCAGCCCGACGAGATCTACAACCTCGGCGCGATGAGCCACGTCGCGGTCAGCTTCGAGATGCCGGAGTACACGGCGAACGCCGACGCGCTGGGGGCGCTGCGGATCCTGGAGGCCGTGCGCCTGCTCGGGCTGGAGAAGAAGACCCGCTTCTACCAGGCGTCGAGCTCCGAGCTCTACGGCCTGGTGCAGGAAGTGCCGCAACGCGAGACCACGCCGTTCTATCCGCGCAGCCCCTACGCGGTCGCGAAGCTCTACGCCTACTGGATCACGGTGAACTACCGCGAGGCCTACGGCATGTATGCCTGCAACGGGATCCTGTTCAACCACGAGTCGCCGATCCGCGGCGAGACCTTCGTGACGCGCAAGATCACGCGCGCGCTGGCGCGCATCAAGCTCGGGCTGCAGGACTGCCTGTGGCTCGGCAACCTCGACGCGCTGCGCGACTGGGGCCACGCGCGCGACTACGTCGAGATGCAGTGGCTGATGCTGCAGCAGGAGAGTCCCGAGGACTACGTGATCGCCACCGGCGAGCAGCACAGCGTGCGCGAGTTCGTGGACCTCGCGGCCGCGGAGCTGGGCCTGCGCCTTACGTGGGCGGGCAGCGGCGTGGACGAGACCGGCGCGGACCAGCACGGGCGCGTGATCGTGCGCGTCGACCCGCGCTACTTCCGCCCCGCCGAGGTCGACACGCTGCTCGGCGACGCCACGAAGGCGCGCACGCGGCTCGGCTGGGCGCCGCGCACCGGCTTCGGCGAGCTCGTCGCCGAGATGGTCCGCGAGGACCTGAAGAGCGCCGAGCGCGACGAGCTGGTGCGCCGGCACGGCTTCCCGGCCTACGACTACCACGAGTGACGGCGTGAACCGCGCGGCGCGCATCTTCGTCGCGGGCCACCGCGGCATGGCCGGTTCCGCGATCGTGCGCCGGCTCGAGCGCGGCGGCTACACGAACCTGCTGCTGCGCACGCGCGCCGAGCTCGACCTGACCGACCAGGCGGCGGTGCAGCGCTTCTTCGCCGCCGAGCGGCCCGATTACGTGTTCCTCGCCGCGGCGAAGGTGGGCGGCATCCAGGCCAACGACACGTTCCGCGCCGAGTTCCTGTACCAGAACCTGGTGATCGAGAGCAACGTGATCCACGCGGCGTGGCGCGCCGGCGTGGAGCGGCTGCTGTTCCTGGGCTCGAGCTGCATCTACCCGCGCGACTGTCCGCAGCCGATCCGCGAGGAGTACCTGCTGACCGGCCCGCTGGAGCCCACCAACGAGCCCTACGCGATCGCGAAGATCGCGGGCGTCAAGCTCTGCGAGAGCTACAACCGCCAGTACGGCACGCGCTACGTCGCGGCGATGCCGACCAACCTCTACGGCCCGAACGACAACTACGACCTCGCGAGCAGCCACGTGCTGCCGGCGCTGATCCGCAAGGCGCACGAGGCGCGCGAGCGCGGCGACGCGGAGCTGGTGGTGTGGGGCTCGGGCCGGCCGCGGCGCGAGTTCCTCTACGTCGACGACATGGCGGACGCCTGCGTGTTCCTGATGGAGAGCGGCGTCTCCGGGGGGCTGTTCAACGTGGGCTGCGGCAGCGACGTCAGCATCCGCGAGCTCGCCGGGACCGTGATGGACGTGGTCGGCTTCCGCGGACGCATCGCCTTCGACGCGTCGAAGCCCGACGGCACGCCGCGCAAGCTCCTCGACGTCAGCCGCCTGGCGACGTTGGGCTGGCGTGCCTCGACGCCGCTCGGCGCGGGGATCGCGCTCGCCTACGCGGATTTCCTCGGCGGATCGCGGCCCGCAGCCGTCGGGTGACATTGCCGTCAAACGAGGCCAGAATAACCCCGCAACGAGGCGGCACACCGGCGTTCCCGGGGCGGGTCGACGGGCGGGGGTCCCGGCGAGGGCCGGTGCACAGCATAAAGAGATGTTTGAACGATGACGGACCAGCGCTCCCTCGAGCCCGACGTACGGCTCCAGCGCCTCGAACACGAAAACCTGC
>CAYXJM010000276.1:0-4232 GCA_964465455.1 uncultured Klebsiella sp. | reverse complement strand
CGTTCACCGCCCCGCATTGGCCGCTGCACGCGCCGCCCGATGTCATCGCCCGCTACGCGGGGCGCTACGACGCCGGCTGGGAGGCCCTGCTGCGCGAGCGGGTGGCGCGTCAGCGCGCGCTCGGGCTGCTGCCGCCCGGCGCCAGCGAGCACCTGCCACCGACACTGCGCGACTGGGAATCCCTCACCCCGGAGGAGCAGCGTCGCCAGGCGCGGAAGATGGAGATCTACGCCGCCATGGTCGAGCGGATGGACTGGAACGTGGGCCGCGTGATCGAGTCGCTGCGCGCGAGCGGACGGCTCGAGGACACCGTGATCGTGTTCTTCTCCGACAACGGCGCCGCGCCGGATACCGTGGCCGGCCTCCTGAAGAAGGTGAAGGGCTTTGCGCCGCTCGAGGAGGGCGCGTTCGCAGACTGGGGCAGCGCCGAATCGATGCTGTCCTACGGACCACAATGGGCGCAGGCGGCGACGGCGCCACGCCGGCTCTACAAGTCGGTAGTAAGCGAAGGCGGCATTGTCAGCCCGGCGATTGTCCGCTTTCCGGGCTTTGCGCGGCAGAACGGCAACATAGACGCGTCCTTCGCCACCGTGATGGACGTGGCGCCCACGCTCCTCGAGATGGCCGGCGTCGCGCCGCCGGGCAAGAGCTACCGCGGACGCACGGTGGAACCGATGCGCGGGCGCTCGATGCTGCCCTACCTGCAAGGCAAGGCGGAGCGCGTGCACGCAGCGGACGAAGCCTTCGGCTGGGAACTCTTCGGGCAGCGCGCCCTGCGCCAGGGCGACTGGAAGGCCGTCTGGCTGAGTCCGCCCAACGGGCCCGGTCGCTGGGAGCTCTTTGACCTCGCGCGCGATCCCGGCGAACGGCACGATCTCGCGCAGCAGGAGCCGGCCCGGCTGGAAGCGCTGGTACGCCTCTGGGACGGCTACGCGAAGGACATGGGCGTGATCCTGGAGGAGCAGGTCGTCAGCCCTCACACCAACCTCTAGCGCGGCGAGGTCGATTGCGGCGAGAGCTTTCGCAGACGCGTCGCGTTGCTCGCCGAGCCGGGCGGGGTTCAGGCGAGGTCGGTGAAGTCGTAGTGCATCTGCGGCTGCGCCGGCTGCAGGTAATCGCCCTGGATGAAGTTGACGCCGAGCTGCCACAGCACGGCGAGCACGCCGGCCCCTTCCACCTTCGGCATGATCGAGGCGATCTGCTCGCGGTGCAGCGACTCGATCAGCGGCTTCAGCAGCGTGTTGGTGCTCTCGGTGTCGGCCAGCGCCGGCGCCAGCGTCTCGGCGATGCGCGCGAACTGCGGCCGCAGGTGAAGGAGCTCCGGTATCGGGTTGTCGCCGCTGTGCACGTCGGAGACGCACAGCTGGCAGCCGAGGCTCGCGAGCCGCTCGGCCAGCAGCTTCGCCTGCTTGAGGTGCGAGCTCGCGGTGCGGTGCGCGATCGCGATGACCACGCAGTCGGGCGGGACCGCGGCGGCGCGCAGCGTCGCGGCGAGCCAGTCCGAGAAGTCGGGGTCGAGCACGCTGCCGCCGCCCACCGGCAGGATCAGGCGCGTCTCGGGGCGTGTGCCGCGGTGCTCCGCGAGGCTCGCGAGCGCCTCCTGCGCGACCAGCTGGTCGAGCTCGGCGCTCGACGCGTCGGGGCTGGTCTCGGCCAGCCAGTCGAGGGCCGCGCGCCCGGAGGGCTGATGCCGCGCCTGCACCTCGTAGTACTCGCTGCTGTCGCCGCGCAGGCTCACGATCGGCTGGAACAGCACGCGCAGCTCACCGGCGCGCAGGGCCTCCTCGACCGAGGGGCCACCCGCCGGTGCCGCGCCCGTGGCTGCCGCCGCTTCGCCGGCGCTCGCGAGCGCGACGCGCTCCGGGTCGGCGGCGCGCAGGCGCTGCGCGCGCTCGGCGGTGTCGAGCAGCGCGCTCCAGCAGCGATCGAGCAGGGCTGCCACCGTGGCGTCGTGCCCCTCGCCGAGCGGGCACACCTCGACGCAGATGCCGCAGCTCACGCTCCGGGTGCCGACTTCGTGGATGTGGCCGGCGACGGCCTCGACCGCGCGGCGGGCATCCGCGAGCGCGCTCGCGGTGTCGCTGGCGGGCAGGTGCACGGCGAGCACGCCGTCGGCGGCGCGCAGCGGCGCCTGCGACCAGCCGACGCTGTGCGCGATGAAGGCGCCCAGTTCCTCCACCAGCCGGTTCGCCGCGCTGAAGCCGAGATTGCGGCAGTGCTGGTTGAAGCCGTCCACCGCGATCAGCAGCAGCTGCCCGCCGGCCGCGGCGGCCAGCGCGGCGCCCAGCGCGGCGAGTCCGCCCGCGCCCGTCGCGGGGGCGCTCGCCGCGGCAGCGGCGCGCACCAGCACCTGCATGCAGGGCTCGCCCTCGAAGCTCGCCGTGGAGAGCACCAGCTGGCCCGCGAACTCGCTGCCGTCGGCGCGCGTGCCGGTGAAGTCGATCGCGGTCTGCGCCTCGGGATTGGCGCGGTAGCGCTTCAGCGCGTCCTTGAACTCCTGCTGCCTGGCGGTCGCGATCAGGTCGACCAGCGGCACCGAGGCCAGCTCCGCGACGTCCGCGTAGCCGAACATCTGCGCGTAGAGCTCGTTGGCGTGCACGTGCATGCCGTCGACGACGTAGGCGATGGCGTCGCGCGAGGCGGCGAGCAGCAACTCGCAGCGCTCGGCGATTTCCTCGTACTGCACGCGCAGCGCCGCGAGCTCGCGGCGCTCGCGCCGGGCGCGGATCTCGCGGCAGGCGGCGAGCAGCAGCCGCTGGTCGTCGTCCTCGCCGATCACGTCGCGCGCGCCGGCGCGCAGCCAGTCCAGCGCCGCGGCGCCGAGCGGCTCGGCGCCGCGCACGATGCACGGCAGGTCGGTCCCGCGCTCCGCGAGCAGGGCCAGCGCCTCGGCGGGCGCGACCTCGGGGTGATTCTCGTGCGCGATGAAGAGCTCCCACTGCGGGTCGCGCAGCATGTCGTCGAGGTCGCGCAGCGAGGTGATGCGGTGCGCGCGCGCACTGTGACCGGCGTCACGAAAAAACGCGAGGCAGCTTTCCAGCGAAGCCTGTGATTCGCAGCTGACCAGGAGTTGTAGGTTGTCGTTCTGCTGCATTCCAGTGGGGCCATCGAGGCCGCGACGCCATCGCCGCAGGACCGGTCCGGGGAGTGTAGAAGAGCCCCGCCGGGGGCGCCAATTGCGGCACGGGGCGGCGCGCGCGCGGTGTGACGTATGCCACGGTGCCATCGCACGGCCGATCGGAGTATCATTCGCGCCCATCATTTTGCCGCGAACCCCGCAGAGGCACACATGGCGTCCTTCTCCACCAATGAGTTCAAGCCCGGCCTGAAGGTGATCCTGGACGGCGACCCCTGCTCGATCCTGGAAAACGAGTACGTGAAGCCCGGCAAGGGCCAGGCCTTCAACCGCGTGAAGCTGCGCAACCTGAAGAACGGCCGCGTGTGGGAGCGCACCTTCAAGTCCGGCGACTCGCTGGAAGGCGCCGACGCCGTGGACAAGGAACTGCAGTACCTCTACAACGACGGCGAGTTCTGGAACTTCATGGATCCGGAGAGCTTCGAGCAGTACACCGCCTCGAAGGACATCGTGGGCGAGGCGGGCCAGTGGCTGAAGGAGCAGGACACCTGCGTGGTCACGCTGTGGAACGACTCGCCGCTCACCGTGACGCCGGCGAACTTCGTCGAGCTCGAGATCGTCGAGACCGACCCGGGCCTGCGCGGCGACACCGCGACCGGCGGCACCAAGCCGGCCAAGCTCTCCACCGGCGCCGTGGTGCGCGTGCCGCTGTTCCTCGACGTGGGCGACGTGGTGCGCGTGGACACGCGCACTGGCGAGTACATGAACCGCGTGCGCGGCTGAGCACCTTCCCGGTGCCGCGCGACGGGAGTCCCTGGCGTCCCGGCGCCGGCATCGAGACCCTGCGGCGGCGCGCCGCGATCGTCGCGGCGATCCGCGCTTTCTTCGCGGCGCGCGGCGTGCTCGAGGTCGACACGCCGCAGCTCTCTCCCGTCACCGCCACCGATCCGCTGCTCGAGAGCATCCCGGCGCTTCCGTTCGGCGACGACGAGGCGTGGTACCTGCAGACCAGCCCCGAGTTCGCGATGAAGCGTCTGCTCGCCGCCGGCAGCGGGCCGATCTACCAGATGGCGCACGCCTTCCGCCGCCGCGAGTCGGGCCTGCGCCACAACCCCGAGTTCACGATGCTCGAGTGGTATCGCCCCGGCTTCGACAC
>CAYXJM010000275.1:0-4260 GCA_964465455.1 uncultured Klebsiella sp. | reverse complement strand
TCGCCGCGCTGCAGCGGCTGCAGCACGAGTTCCCGCACGACGACTGCCCGATCCGCACCGCGCTGGTCACGGCCCGCTCGGCGCCGGCGCACGAGCGCGTCGTGCGCACGCTGCGCGCCTGGGGCATCCGCATCGACGAGTCGCTGTTCCTCGGCGGGCTCGACAAGGCGGAGTTCCTGCGCGCCTACGGCGCCGACGTCTTCTTCGACGACCAGCGCGGGCACTGCGACTCGGCCAGCCAGCACGTGCCGACCGGGCACGTGCCGCACGGCGTGGCGAACCGCTGAGAGCGTGCCGTGGTGGCGATCGCGCCGGAATGCCGGTATCCTGCGCGCCTCCCGGCTCCGCGCCCGCGCTGACCCCGAACCCGCATGAAACTGCAGCAGCTCCGCTACATCTGGGAGGTCGCCCGCCACGACCTCAACGTCTCCGCGACGGCGCAGAGCCTCTACACCTCGCAGCCCGGCATCAGCAAGCAGGTGCGGCTGCTGGAGGACGAGCTCGGCGTCGAGATCTTCGAGCGCAGCGGCAAGCACCTGACGCGCGTCACGCCCGCGGGCGAGGCAATCCTCGAGCGTGCCGGCGACATCCTGCGCAAGGTCGAGTCGATCAAGCAGGTGGCGCAGGAGTTCCGCAACGACCAGAAGGGCACGCTGTCGATCGCCACCACGCACACGCAGGCGCGCTACGCGCTGCCGCCGGCGATCAAGGTATTCATGGAGCGCTACCCCGAGGTGTCGCTGCACATGCACCAGGGCACGCCGGTGCAGATCTCCGAGATGGCCGCCGACGGCACCGTGGACTTCGCGATCGCGACCGAGGCGCTCGAGCTGTTCAGCGACCTGGTGATGATGCCCTGCTACACCTGGAACCGCTGCGTGATCGTGCCCGAGGGCCATCCGCTGGCGAGCGTGAAGCGCCTCGCCATCGAGGACGTGGCGAAGTATCCGATCGTGACCTACGTGTTCGGCTTCACCGGGCGCTCGCGCCTCGACGAGGCCTTCCACGCGAAGCGCCTGGTGCCGCGCGTGGTGTTCACGGCCACCGACGCCGACGTGATCAAGACCTACGTGCGCCTCGGTCTCGGCATCGGGATCATCGCGCGCATGGCCGTCGACGAGCATCTCGACAGCGGGCTGGTCGTGCTCGATGCCAGCCACCTGTTCAAGCCCAGCGTCACCAAGATCGGTTTCCGTCGCGGTACTTTCCTGCGCGGCTACATGTACGAATTCATCGAGCTGTTCGCGCCGCACCTCACGCGCGAGGTCGTCGACAAGGCCTGGCACCTGCAGAACAAGGCCGAGGTCGAGGCCCTGTTCGAGCACGTGGAGCTGCCGGCCTTCTGATGCTGCCGCACGCGCGCCCGGGCTGACATGATTGTAGGAGCGGGCCCTGCCCGCGATCGTCTGTTGTTCGCCTCCTGGAGAATTACGTGGAAATAGCCTGTCTCGACCTCGAAGGTGTCCTGATCCCCGAGATCTGGATCGAGTTCGCCGAACGCACCGGCATACCGGAGCTGCGCGCCACCACGCGCGACATCCCCGACTACGACGTGCTGATGCGCCAGCGCCTGCGCCTGCTGGACCAGCACGGGCTGCGCCTGCCCGACATCCAGGCGGTGATCGACACGATGGCGCCGCTGCCGGGGGCGCACGAGTTCCTCGACTGGCTGCGCGAGCGCTTCCAGGTGATCATCCTCTCCGACACCTACTACCAGTTCTCGGCGCCGCTGATGCGCCAGCTGGGCTGGCCGGCGCTGTTCTGCCACCGGCTCGAGGTCGACGAGACCGGCCGCGTGACCAACTACGTGCTGCGCCAGCAGGACCAGAAGCGCCAGTCGGTCAAGGCGATCAAGTCGCTCAACTTCCGCGTGATCGCGGCGGGCGACTCCTACAACGACACTTCCATGCTCGCCGAGGCCGACGCCGGCATCCTGTTCAACGCACCGGCCAACGTGATCGCCGAATTCCCGCAATTCCCGGCCGTCGAGGGCTACGAAGCGCTGAAGGACGCCTTCCGCCGCGCCAGCGTCAGGGCCGTCTGAGCGGGCCCGCGGCGCCCATGCCGCGCAGGCCTTCCAGCAGCGGCGCGATCTTGGTGAGCGTCTCGCGGTACTCCGTCTGCGCGTCGGAGTCCGCGACGATGCCGCCACCGCCCCACGCGTGCACCTGCGCGCCGTCGCACACCAGCGTGCGTATCGCGATGCTGGTGTCCATGGTGCCATCCGCCGCGATGTAGCCGATCGAGCCGCAGTAGACGCTGCGGGGGTCGGGCTCCAGCGCGTCGATGATCTGCATCGCGCGGATCTTCGGCGCGCCGGTGATCGATCCTCCCGGGAAGCAGTCGGCGAGCAGGCCCGCCGGCCCGCGCGCGGGGTCCGCCTCGCCGCTCACCACGCTCACCAGGTGGTGCACGTTGGCGTAGCTCTCCAGGGCACACAGCTGCTCGACGCGCACGCTGCCGGTGCGGCACGACTTGCCGAGGTCGTTGCGCATCAGGTCGACGATCATCACGTTCTCGGCACGATCCTTCTCCGAGGCGAGCAGCAGGCGGGCCTGCTCGCGGTCGGCCTCGGGCGTGCGGCCCCGCGGCCGCGTGCCCTTGATGGGGCGGGTCTCGACGCGCCCGTCGGCGAGGCGCAGGAAGCGTTCGGGCGAAAAGCTCAGCACGGCGGCCTCGCCGCGGGCCATGAACGCGGAGTAGGGCGACGCCATGCGGCCCCGCAGCGCCAGGTAGGCGGACCACGGATCGCCGCGCGCCTCGGCGCTCAGCCGCTGCGCCAGGTTGACCTGGTAGCAGTCGCCGTCGCGGATGTAGCGCTGCACGCGGTCGAAGGCGCGGGCGTAGGCGGAGTGGTCGAGATTCGAGCGGAAACCGGATTCCAGCCGGAACGGCGCCGGCGCAGGCTCCGCGCCCGCCCGCAGCCGGTCGATCAGGCGGCGCCGGGTCGGCGCATCCACGGCCGTGGTGAACAGCGCCGCGCTCTCGCGGCGCGCGTGGTCCTGGAGCAGCGCCCAGCCGTAGATGCCGACCTGCATGTCGGGCACGGCGGGAGGCGGATCGCGCGGCGCCAGGCGCGCCATGCGTCGCCCCAGGTCGTAGCCGAACCAGCCGATCGCCCCGGCGGCGAAGGGCCAGCCGGGGCCGGCCGTCGCATCGCGCGGCAGCAGGTCCGCGAGCGCCTCGGCCACCAGCGCGAAGGGGTCGGCGGTGCTGAGCGCGGTCGCGCCGCCGCGGGCGATGCGGGTGACCGGACCGTGCGTGGCGAGCTCGCACAGCGGCAGCGCCGACATCAGGTCGAAGCGGCCGCGCGCCCCGTGCGCGTGCGCGCTGTCGAGCAGCACCGCGCCGTCGAGCGGGCGCAATTGCGCGAAATAGCCGCAGCCGTCGACGCGATAGGGCACCGGGATGATGGTGATTGCGCCCACGCTGGATTATTCCCGTGCCGTCAGCTGCCAAAAGGATTGATATGGTAGCTCTAAGTCATTAATATGTCGCGGTTTTTCACCTTTTTGGCACGCTGCACGCCGCGGGCCCCCGCAAACGGGGGAAGCCGCAACGGGCAGTGCGTGGCAAACTTGCGCCGTTTTGCCGCGTGCGCGCCCGCCAGGGGCCTGCGCGCGGCAGCGTCGCGCCCGAATCAGACATCCGAGAGGCACTGCTAGATGAGTGACGAGAACAGCACGGGCTACGCCCTGGCGAATCCCTTCGGCAAGGAGGAGGACCTCGAGTTCGTGGTGCCGGGCCAGATCAGCTACGAGCCCGGGCTCTACGAGCAGACGCTGGCGGCGGGATACGCGCTGCAGCAGCGCCCGCGCCGTGCCGCCGGCGTGGTCAACATCGAGCGCCAGCACCAGAAGGAGCGCATGACGATCTGGGAGCGCATCCAGGTGCTTGCCGACGGCGAGCCCACGGTGCTGTTCCAGAACTGGGGCGAGAACCTCGACGGCGCCTCGCTGGTGACCGCGATCATCAAGGTCAAGGGGCGCGACGTCGCGATCTACGGCCACGACTTCACGGTGCGCGCGGGCTCGATGGACGCGACCAACGGGCGCAAGCTGGCGCGCCTGTTCGAGCTCGCCGGCAAGCGGCGCATCCCGCTGGTCGGACTGAACGACAGCGCCGGCGCCTACGTGCCCGCGGGCGTCGGCGGGCTCGACGGCTACGCCGAGGCGTTCACGGCGCTGCGCAAGATCAGCGGCGTGGTGCCCAGCATCATGTGCATGTTCGGCTTCAACGCCGGCGGCGGCTCCTACCTGC
>CAYXJM010000274.1:1726-4265 GCA_964465455.1 uncultured Klebsiella sp. | reverse complement strand
CCGCCCTCGAGCAGATCGCCTGGGCCGACCGCAACGGCTTCGGCACCCTGATGCTCGCGGAGCACCACGGCAACGACGACGGCTACCTGCCGGCGCCGCTGGTGCTGGCGGCGGCCGCGGCCGCGCGCACCGAACGCATCCGCATCCGCGTGCAGGCGCTGATCCTGCCCTTCCACGACCCGATCCGCGTCGCCGAGGACCTCGCGATCCTCGACATCATCAGCCGCGGCCGCGCCGAGGTGACGGTGGCCGGCGGCTACCTCGCCTCGGAGTTCCGCATGTTCGGCGTCGAGCTGAAGGACCGCGGGCGCCTGGTCGAGGAAGGCGTCGCGGCGATGAAGCAGGCCTGGAGCGGCGAACGCTTCGTGTTCCGCGGGCGCGAGGTACACGTCACGCCGCGGCCGCTGCAGCGCCCGCACCCGCCGGTCATCCTCGGCGGCGCCAGTGTGCCGGCGGCGCGGCGCGCCGCGCGCATCGCCTGCGCGTTCAACCCCGCGATGCCGGAGCTGCACGCCGTGTACCGCGACGAGTGCGCGCGGCTCGGCAGGCCGCCCGGACGCGAGGAGCGCATGGGACCCGTGTTCCTGCACGTCGCCGAGGACCCGGACCGGGCCTGGGCGCGGATCGCGCCGCACGCGCTGCACGAAACGAACAGCTACGGCCGCTGGATGGCGGAATCCATGGGCGACAAGGCGGTGTACCGCGAGACCACCGACGCGGCGGAACTGCGCGCGAGCGGCGCCTACACCATCGTCACGCCCGAGGAGTGCCTGCAGATCGCGCGCGGGCTCGGCCCCGGCGGACGGCTCGCCTTCCACCCGCTGATGGGCGGGATGGACCCCGAGCTCGGCTGGGAATCGCTGGAACTCCTGCGCACCCGCGTCATGCCGCACCTCGACGTCGAGCCCCCGCGGCTGCCCGGACCCTGAACCGACGGAGAGCCCCCATGATCCTGTTCCGCCAGCTTTTCGACCAGCAGTCCTCCACCTACAGCTACCTGCTCGCCGATCCCGCCACGCGCGAGGCGGTGCTGATCGACCCGGTGTTCGAGCAGGTGCAGCGCGAGGTGGCCCTGATCCGCGAGCTCGGGCTGACGCTGCTCTGCACGCTGGAGACGCACGTGCACGCCGACCACGTCACCGGCGCCTGGCTGCTGCGCGAAGCGCTCGGCTCGCGCATCGTGCTCGCGGCCGCGGGCGGCGCGACCGGCGCCGACCGCGAGCTGCGACACGGCGACCTGGTCCACTTCGGCGCGCGCAGCCTGGAGGCGCGCGCGACGCCGGGACACACCAACGGCTGCCTGAGCTACGTGCTCGACGACCGCAGCATGGTGTTCACGGGCGACGCGCTGCTGATCCGCGGCTGCGGACGCACCGACTTCCAGGAGGGCAGCGCGCGCCAGCTCTACCGCTCGATCCACGAGCAGATCTTCACGCTACCCGGGGAGTGCCTCGTCTACCCGGGACACGACTACGGCGGCTCCACGGCTTCCTCGGTCGACGAAGAGCGGCGCTTCAACCCGCGCCTCGGCGCCGCAGTGCGCGAGGAGGACTTCGCGGGCTACATGGCCAACCTCGGCCTCGCGCACCCGAAGCTGATGGACAAGGCCGTTCCTGCCAACAAGCTCTGCGGCAAGCCGGCGGTGGAGATGCCGGTCGGGGCGGACAGGGACTGGGCGCCGCTGCGCTACACCTACGCGGGGCTGCGCGAGATCGATCCGCAGTGGGTCGAGGAGCACCGGAGCGAATTGCTGCTGCTCGATGTGCGCGAGCCCGGCGAGTTCGACAGCGTGCTCGGGCACATCGCCGGCGCGCTGCTGCTGCCGCTCGGGGAGCTGCGCGCAAAGCTGGACACGCTGCCGCGCGACCGGCCCGTGGTCGCGGTGTGCCGCTCGGGCGCGCGCTCGGCGCGCGCCACGCAGATGCTGGAGCAGGCCGGCTTCCCGCGCGTCGCGAACCTCGCCGGCGGCATGCTGCGCTGGCGCGCGCAGGGGCTCGCCGTGGAGTCGGGCGCGGAATGACGCCCGCCGCGCCGTGAGAAATTCCTGCCCGCAGGCGTCGACGGCGAGGCGCCAGCCGCTAAGATAGCGCCCTCGCCACACCGCGGAACCCGCCATGCCGATCAGCGCCATCCAGGACATCATCGAGGACATCCGCCAGGGACGCATGGTGATCCTGATGGACGACGAGGACCGCGAGAACGAGGGCGACCTCATCATCGCGGCCGAGGCGGTCACGCCCGAGCTGATCACCTTCTTCGCCTCGCACGCCTGCGGCCTGATCTGCCTGCCGATCACCGAGGAGCGCGCGCGACGCCTCGCGCTGCCGCTGATGGTGCAGAAGAACCAGTCGCAGCACGAGACCAACTTCACCGTCTCGATCGACGCCGCGGCGCTGCCCGCGCCGGGCATCACGTCCGCGGGGCGCGCCGCGACCGTGCTGGCGGCGGTGGCGCGCGACGCCGAGCCCGGCGACATCGTGCAGCCGGGTCACATCTTCCCGCTGGTCGCCAAGCCCGGCGGCGTGCTGACGCGCGCCGG
>CAYXJM010000274.1:0-1626 GCA_964465455.1 uncultured Klebsiella sp. | reverse complement strand
CTGGTGCGCGTGCACGTGATCAACACGCTGCGCGACCTGTTCCTGGCCGAGCGTCCCGGCAAGGCGAAGAGCTGGTCGCTCGCCGCCTCGCTGGCGCGCATCGCCGCCGAGGGCAGCGGCGTGCTGGTCCTGGTGGCGCGCCGCGAGGGCCCCGAGGACGTGCTGAGCCAGATCGAGATGTTCCCGGAAGTGCCGCAGCCGCGCGGCAGCACCAGCGAGATGGGCCAGAACTTCTGGCGCGTGAACGGCACCGGCTCGCAGATCCTGAAGGACCTCGGCGTGCACCGCATGCGGCTGCTGAGCTCGCCGACGCGCTTCAGCGCGATCTCGGGCTTCAACCTCGAGATCACCGAGTTCGTCGAGAACTAGGCAGGAGCGGGCCACGCCCGCGATTGCCCGCATCGGGCCACGCCCGCGATCACGCGCAGGAGCGGGCCATGCCCGCGACGGCCCGCGGCGTTCGACGTCGCGCCCTGCGTGACGCCGCGACACCTCCTCAGTAAACCAGCTCGACCCAGCGCCGCTCCTCCTTCAGCCGCGCCTTGCGCTCCTGCCATTCGGCGGGCGAGCCGGCCAGTTCCGCGAAGACCCGGTCGAGTATCGCGAGGATCTCGGCCTTGCCGGCCACGTAGACCCGCGCGTGCGCGCCCGCGAGCATCTCCCAGACCTCCGCCGCGCGTTCCTCGATCGCGTAGTCCATCGCGATCGGGTCGGCCCAGTGCGGGCGCGGGCTCAGCGCCTTGAAGGCCTGGAAGGTGCCGCGGTCGTAGTACTCGCTGAAGTCGTCGCGCTCGTCGTTCATGTACAGCAGCTCCAGCCCGCTCGCCGCGCCGTGGAACAGGTGCACCCTGCCCGCGCGGTCCGGCTGGCGGCGGTAGAGCGCGGCGACGAAGGCGCGAAACGGCGCGATGCCGGTGCCCATGCTGATCAGCAGCAGGTCGGTCGCGGGGTCCTCGGGGATCTCGAAGGGCAGGCCGAAGGGCCCGTTGATCGTGATGCTCGCCCCGGGCGCGAGGTCGCAGAGGTAGTTCGAGGCGATGCCGCGGTACTCCTCGCCGCTGTAGTCGTCGATGTAGTTGCAGCGCCGCACGCAGAGCGTCGGGCGGGCGATGCCGGCGGCATCGGGCTCGCAGTCCGCGGCGACGCTGTAGAGCCGGAAATGGTGCGCGTGCCCGAGCGCGTGCGGTCCCGGCACAATCACGCCGACACTCTGGCCGGCGCTCGCGCGGAAATCGGCCGCCGCGACCTCGAGGTGCAGCTCGCGCACCTCGATGCTGCCCGGCGGCGTGATGCGTTCGCTGCGCGCGAGCCGCGCCGCGTAGCGCTTGCCGTGGTCGTAGTCCTGCAGTCGCATGCGTCCTCCCGTTCAGGAATGCCTGGGTGATTCGTCGCCCGGCTCGCCGCGGCAGCCGCCGGTGCCGCAGCAGCCGCCGCCTGCGCAGCCGAGCCCGCTCCCGCCGCCCTCCCCGCGCGCGCCGGCGCGCGCCAGCACCAGCATGACGGCCGCGAGCACGGCCATCAGCCCGAGCGCCACGAGGTAGTGGCCGAGGGCGCTCATGCGCCGAGCCCCGCGAAGCCCATGAACGCGAGCGAGAGGATGCCGGCGATGAACAGGCTGATCGCGGT
>CAYXJM010000273.1:0-4269 GCA_964465455.1 uncultured Klebsiella sp. | reverse complement strand
GGCCTTCGTGATCGCCGCCGACGGCGCGCCGCTCGGACCGGTCGTGGACGGCGACTCGGTGGTGTTCTTCAACTTCCGCGGCGACCGCGCGATCGAGATCTCGCGCGCCTTCACCGAGGAGGACTTCACGGCCTTCGCGCGCGGCCGGCTGCCGCGGGTGTGCTACGCGGGCATGCTGCAGTACGACGGCGACCTGCAGATACCGCGGCGCTTCCTCGTGGCGCCGCCGGCCATCCGCGACACCATGGGCGAGTATCTGAGCGGCGCCGGCGTATCGCAGCTCGCGATCTCGGAGACCCAGAAGTTCGGTCACGTCACCTATTTCTGGAACGGCAACCGCAGCGGGCGCTTCGACGAGAGGCTGGAACAGTGGATCGAGGTCCCCTCGGACCGCGTGCCCTTCGAGGAGCGGCCGTGGATGAAGGCCGCCGAGATCACCGACGCCCTGATCGCGGAGCTGAAGACCGGCCGCCATCGCGCCGCGCGCGTGAACTACGCCAACGGTGACATGGTGGGGCACACCGGCAACTACTACGCGGCCGTGATGGCCGTCGAAGCCGTGGATCTCGCGCTGGCGCGGCTGCTGCCGGTGATCGACGCGCTCGGCGGCGTCGCGCTGGTGACGGCGGACCACGGCAACGCCGAGGAGATGCTCGAAATCGACCGCAAGGGCGGGGCACCGGCGCTGGACGCGGCCGGTCACACACGCGCGAAGACCAGCCACACGCTGAACCCGGTGCCGCTGGTGCTCTACGACAACCAGAGCGGCGGGCGGTTGAGGCTGGCGGGTGATTCCGCCGAACCCGCGGCGGGGCTCGCGAACGTGGCTGCCACCACGCTCGAGCTGCTGGGTTTCGCGGCGCCGGGGATGTGGCGGCCGAGCCTGCTGCGCGTGGCGGGCTGAGCGGCGGCCCTCAGTGCCGGCGCCGCGCCAGGAAGCGCGGCGGAACCAGCTTCAGCAGCGGGCCGACCACGCGCCACGGCAGCGCGGGCACGGTGGCGTAGCCGACGCCGCGTTCGATCAGGTCCGCCATCAGGCGCGCGCCCTTCTCCGCGCCGATCACGAAGGGCAGCGCGCCCCCGCCGCGGTTCAGCGGCGTGTCTATGTAGCCCGGCGCGATCTCGGTGACCGTGATGTGCTCGTGCCAGCTCTCGGCGCGCAGCGCCTGCAGGTAGCGGTGCAGGCCCTCCTTCGCGGCGCTGTAGGCGCCGAAGTTCGGCAGCCCGCGCTGGCGCGCCACCGAGGTGATGGCGACCACCTGCCCGCTGCCACGGGCGCGGAAGTGGCGCACCGCGGCATCGACAGTGGCGCAGGCGCCGGTCAGGTCCACCGCGATGGTTTCCTGCAGCTCGGCGAGCGTGCCGCGCCCGACGGGCGAGCGGTGCGCCACCCCCGCGTTCGCCACCACGATGTCGAGCCCGCCGAGCATCTCGGCGCAGGCGCTGAGCGCCGGGTCGATCTCGCCGGCGTCGCGCAGATCGAGCGCGTGCACCACGACCTGCGGCGAACCCGTGGCGCGCAGCGCGATCCCGAGTTCCTGCAGCGCGGCGACGCGCCGCGCCAGCAGCGCCAGCCGGTAGCCACGGCGTGCGAACTCGCGCGCGAGCGCTTCGCCGATGCCGCTCGAGGCCCCGGTGATCAGGATCGCGCGGCTCACGGCGCGGCCTCCCGCGGCAGCGCCCACGCCAGCAGCACGTTGCCGGGCATCTGCCGGAACATGCCGTAGCCGGAGACAACGAACAGGAAGCGCCCGTGCGGCAGCACGCCGCCCACGTCGATCGAGCCGCCGTGGCCGTCGATGCCGTTGCCGCCGCGGAACGGGCGCGCGGTCGCGAACACGCGCAGCTCCCGTCCCGTCGCCGCGTCCAGCGCGCGCAGCCTGCCGTCCAGCGCGCCGGCGTAGACCACGCCGTTGGCCAGCAGCGCCGCGGCGGAATGCGCGTAGAACCAGGAGCAGGCGGGCCACGGCGGGCGCGCGGCGCTCGCCGCGCCCGCGCGCATCGCGGCGAGGCCCGCGAGCGGCGCGTCCGCGGGGTCGGGCTCGCAGCCGCGCGTGACCGGGTGCTCCCAGAGCAGGCTCCCGTCCGCGACGCGCAGCGCGTAGACCCCGGGGCGCGGCGTGTAGCCGGGCAGCGTCCAGTCGGGATCCGAGACCGGGGCGAACAGGTGCACGCCGTCGCTGGCCATGCCCCAGTGGACGCCGCTGTTGCCGCCGTTCGGCGTGCCCTGGCTGAGGCGCCGGCGCCACAACAGCTTGCCCGCGGCCTCGGGGTCGAGCGCGAACACCTCGCCCGATTTCTGCCCCACCAGCAACGTGTCACGGCCCTCGGGCGAGGTGCCCAGCACCACCGAGGCGCCGATGTCCCAGTCCGGCCCGGGCTTGTCGGGACAGTTGGGGCCACCGAGCTGGCAGGCGCCGTTCCACACGTCGTCCGCGAGGGCCTGGAACTGCCAGCGCGGCCTGCCGTCGTCGAGGCCGAGCGCGATCACCGCATCCGACGTGGCCGTCGCGGGACGCGAATAGTTCTGCCCGGTGCCCACGTAGAGGAGGCCGCGGCGCGCGTCGACCGTGGGCGTGCTCCAGACCCCGGCGCCGGAGGGTCCCCACTGCTGCACGCCGGCGGCATTGCGCTGCGTGCGTTCGGCCGCCGGCGTGGTGTGGTAGGTCCAGAGCCTCTCGCCGCTCAGCGCGTCGAGCGCGATCACGGCGCCGTGCGAGCGGCAGCACTCGTGCGCGGGCATGCCGGCCGCCGCGACCTCGAACGAGGACAGCGGCACGAACAGGCGGCCGTCGTGGTAGCTCGGCGAGCCGCTCACGACCGAGGTCGGGAACAGGCGCACGTCCGTGCGCCAGCGCGCGATGCCGGTGCGCGCGTCGACCGCGTAGACCGTGCCGAGATCGTCGGCGAAGAACAGCGTGGCGACCCCGTCGGGTGTCGCGGCCAGCGCGAGCGCCGAGCGGATGCCGCCGGTGGCGCGCGAGGCCCAGTGCACGCAGCCGCTCGCCTGGTCGAGCGCCAGCAGGTTGCCCGTCTGCGTGCCGAGGAACAGCAGGTCTCCGGCCGCAACCGGCTGCGAGCGCATGTCGGTGACCTGCGGCAGCGCCAGCGACCACGCCAGTTCCAGCTGCCCGATGTTCGCCGCGTCGATCGCCACGCCGTCGCGCAGGACGCGCGTGTTGCGCTCGCCGAAGCCCCAGTTCTGCGTGCCGGTAACCGGTATCTCGCCGGGAGGGTGCGTGCAGGCGTGGCGCGGGATCCAGGCGTCGCGCCGGCCTTCCTCGGCCGCCGCCAGCCATTTCCCCAGCTCGAGACGCTCGGCCGGCGCGAGCGCCGCGGCCTGCACCTGCATCTTGCCGAACTCCATGGCGCTCAGCAGCCGCGACAGCGGCATCTGCTGCAGCGTCGCGAGCGAGGGCGAGCGCGTGGCGGGGTTGGCGTGGCAGCCGGCGCAGTGGCGGGCGTAGAGCGCGTCGCCGGCGGGTGCCTGCCCCGGCGGCTCGGCGGCGCGCACGGCCGCGGCGAGCGCCAGGGCCAGGGAGGCCAGAGCGAGAAGGGTCCGTTTCATGCTGCCCCGCGTGCGAGCCGGTCCGTTGGCGATTCTGGGCGCCATCGCGTGCGGCGCGCAAGCGGGACGGAAGACGTTTTTGCGCTAAGCTGCGCGTCCACGCCGCAACAGGAGACCGCGATGAGCGCAGGCACGATCGGACCGCTGCTGGAGGCCGACGAATTCTTCAACCACCAGATCGTCGACACCTTCGCGACGGTCTCGCAGAGCGACTACTCGTGGACCGAGAAGGTCTGCGGCATGGCGGCGGCGCGCGACGGGTCCTTGTCGATCGGCTTCGGCTTCGGCAAGTACCCGAACCGCAACGTCGTCGACGCCTACGGCGGCGCGAGCCGCGGGGTGGAGCAGTGGACCGTGCGCGCGAGCCGCGCGCTGGCCTCGGACCCGAACTCGATCGACGTCGGCCCGCTGAAGTACGAGGTGATCGCGCCGCTGAAGCAGGTCCGCGTGCGGCTGGAGCCGAACGAGGTGCAGCCGGTGGCTTTCGACCTGCTGCTCGAGGGCATCGTGCCCTGCGTGCTCGAGGAGCGCGAGGACCGGCGCAACCTGCACGGTTTCCGCCACACTGCGAACCAGATCCGCTACCACCAGACCGGCACCGCGCGCGGCTGGGTCGAGGTCGCGGGTGTGCGCACCGCGGTGACGCCGGAGACCTGGATCATGACCCGCGACCACAGCTGGGGCGTGCGCCCCGACGTGGG
>CAYXJM010000272.1:1268-4277 GCA_964465455.1 uncultured Klebsiella sp. | reverse complement strand
AGTACAGGATTGTGATTCCTGTTGTCGCGGGTTCGATCCCCGTCGGCCACCCCATCTTCCTTCCCCTCGTTCTTCTTCGCCCGCTCGTCGCGAGAGCCGCCGTGCGTGGCATGCTCCGGCGCGCGAGCTGATGCGACGTCCTGCTACGGGAGCCGCGCATCCGCACCGGGCAGCGGGATCGGTTCCAGGCCGTCGTCGGGTTGCGTCGCCGGCATGGCAGGCACCGGCTCGGCGGGCGGGGGAGCCACGGGCCCGAACGCCGGTTCTTCCGCGGGCAACGCGACGGGCTCCGGGGCCTCGGGGCTCACGGTCGTCGCGGGGGCGGGCCCGGGCGCCGTCACGGACGGCGTGCCCGGTTCCGGCACGGTGGCCGGGGCGGGTTGTGCCGGCACCGGCTCGGCAACCGTGGGCACGACCGGTGACGGCGCGGGCTGCGCCGTCGTGACCGGCACCGCCTGCCCGGTTGCGTCGACGGGCGCGGGCGCCGGTTGCGCCGGTGCGGCCGCCGGGGCCTGCGGCAGCGGAACCGGTTCCGGGATGGCCGGGGCGGCTTCCGGCGCCGCCACCGCGCGCACCGGGCCGGGTTCGGGGATCGGTTCGGGTTCCGGCTCGGGCACGGGCGCGGCGGCGCGGGCCGCGGCGCGCATGTCGCCGAGGATGCGGTCCACCGCCGCGAAGAAACGGTTGTAGAAGTCCTTGTCGTTGATCGTCTCTTCCGAGACCTTCACCAGCGAGTCGGCGCTCTGCCCGATCGGCAGCGAGATCGTGCCCACGGCGCTGACCCCCACGCTGGCGGCGCTGCTGCTCTTCTTGAGGTCGTACGTGCTGAGCACGCCGTTGGCGAACACCGTGCTGCCGCTGATGTCGGCTGCGCACACCACGTTCATCTCGATGAAGGTGTTGCGGTTGTCCTCGGCCTTGTAGCCCTTGCGTCCCTTGACGTTCTCGCCGGTCGCCTTCTCGATCAGGTAGCCCTGGCGCAGCAGGGCGCGGCGGGCGCTCTCGCAGGCGGTGTCCGCGCCGTCGACGACTTTCAGTTCGAAGGGGCTGTCGCTCGCGAAGCTCTCCGTGGTGTAGACGGCCGTCTTGCTGCACGCCGCCAGCGCGGCGAGGCCCAGCGACAGGACGAAGGTCTTCGATGCTCGCTTCATATCGATTCTTGCTTCCGCACTGGATGTGCCTGATACGCCTGCAAATTTCATGTCAGCGAATGATACTACGGTTTGCCGCCGCGATGGCCCGGTGCCCGGCCGCTTCCGCCGCGAGACCCAGTGCCTCGCAGCACTGCGCGAGCCGCTCGTGCACGAAAGGGTTGCCCGTCATTCCCGGACAGTGCAGCGCCGAACGCAGCGCCTCGGCGCCGCTGCGGCAATCGCCGCGGAGCCAGTACGCGTCGCCGATCGCGGCGAGGATCCAGCCGCTCTCGATGCAGGCCTGCTGCGGTCGCGGCAGCAGCAGCCAGGCGCGGTAGAAGTGGCGCAGCGCGCGCGCCGGGTCGCCGGCGTCGTAGTGCGCGTAGCCCGTACGGCACAGCAGGCGCACGCGACGGGTGCGCTCGGTCCGGGCGCCCTGTGCTGCTGTGTCCGCCGTGTCCACGCGATATCGCGGTCCTGCCGTGCCGTGCCGTGCCGTACCCGGCCTATAATGGGTGCGCCGCGGCCGCCGCGTAAAGGCGGCCTATTACCAGCGCGATCACGGACCCGCAGTGCAGCCCCTGATTACCGACCTCGATTACGTGCTCGTCGCCGCGGCGGCGTTCCTGCTCGGCCTGCTGGCGGCGGCAGCGGTGCTGCAATCGCGCGCGCGGCGCGAGCGCACCGCGCTGGAGGCGCTCGTGCGCAGCGCCCAGTCCGAGGCGGCGGCGCAGCAGGCGCGCCTGGACGCGGCGTTGCGCGAGTCGGCACGGCGCGAGGCCGACGTGGCGCGGCACGAGGCGCGTGCCGAGGAACTGCGGCAGGCGCTCGCCGGCGCGCGCGCGGAACTCGCGGAGGCGGGGGCCCGGCACGCTGCGGAGTCGCGCGCGGCGGCGGACAAGCTGGCGCTGCTCGCCGAGGCCCGCGAGAAGCTCTCGCTCGAGTTCGCGGCGATCGCCAACCGCATTTTCCAGGAGAAGGCCGACCGGTTCAGCCAGGACAGCAGGACCGCGCTCGATCTCACGCTGAACCCGCTGCGCGAGCAGCTCTCCGACTTCCGCCGTCGCGTCGACGAGGTCTACACCGGCGACACCGAGGCGCGCGCGCGCCTGCTGCACGAGATCACGTCGCTGAAGGAGCTCAACCGGCGGATGAGCGACGAGGCGCTGGGCCTGACGCGCGCGCTGAAGGGCGACAGCAAGGTGCAGGGAAACTGGGGCGAGGTGATCCTCGAGCGCATCCTCGAGGAGTCCGGCCTGCACAAGGGACGCGAGTTCCAGACGCAGGTGGCCAGCGTCGACCCGCACGGCCAGCGGCGCCTGCCCGACGTGATCGTGCGCCTGCCGGAAGGGCGCGACGTGGTGATCGACGCCAAGGTGTCGCTGACCGACTGGGAGCGCTTCTGCACGGCCGAGGCCGAGGAGGCGCGCGAGGCGGCGCTGCGCGCGCACGTCGCCTCGCTCGCCGCGCACATCGAGGCCCTCGCGGTGAAGGACTACGCGACGCTCGAGGGCATCCGCACGCTCGACTTCGTGCTCGTCTTCGTGCCGATCGAGGCCGCCTTCATGAAGGCCATGGAGCGCGACCCGACGCTGTTCAGTCGGGCCTTCGAGCGCAACATCATCATGGTGAGTCCGACCACGCTGCTGGCGACCCTGCGCACCATCGAGAGCATGTGGCGCCTCGAGCGCCAGAACCGCAACGCCGAGGAGATCGCCCGGCGTGCCGGGGCATTGCACGACCAGTTCGCGCGTGTGCTGGAGGCGCTGGAAGATCTGGGGCGCCACCTGGAGCGTACCCGCAGCGCGTACGACGTGACGCTGGAGCGCTTCGCGCGCGGGCGAGGCAACCTCGTGAGCCGCGTGAGCCAGCTGGA
>CAYXJM010000272.1:0-1168 GCA_964465455.1 uncultured Klebsiella sp. | reverse complement strand
GAGCTCGCGGCGCTCGGCGCGGTCGCGCTCGGGGTGAGCCCCGATCCCGAGAAGAAGCTGCAGAAGTTCATCGAGCGCGACGGGTTGAACTTCGATCTGCTGTCGGACCCCGCGCACGAGGTGGCGGAGAAATACGGCGCCTGGGGGCCGAAGAAGTTCATGGGCCGCAGCTTCGACGGCATCCTGCGCACCACTTTCATCATCGGCAAGGACGGCCGGCTGCTCCACGTGATCGACAAGGTGAAGACCAAGACCCACCACGACGACGTGCTGGCGCTGCTGCGCACGTCCGGCTGATATTACCGTCGCGTAACCGGGGTCGCGTGCGCATGGCCCCGGCAGCGCTTCCTCCGTAGAATGGCGCCGCGTCGCGCGCGGCGCGCGCACTGTCGTTCGCACACTGGAAATTGCCCATGAAAAGGCCGATGGCCCTGATGATCGCCGCGCTGGTGCTGGTATTCGGCGCGATCTTCGGCGTCATCGAGGGCAAGAAGATCCTGATCGCACGCTACCTCGCGAGCTACGTACCGCCGCCGGTCACGGTCTCCGCCGAGGCCGCGCGCAGCGAGCGCTGGGACGTCGTGATCGGCGCGGTGGGCACGCTGAAGGCAGTGCAGGGCATCGACATCGCGGCCGAGGCCCCGGGAATCGTCACCCGGCTGCACTTCCGTCCCGGTGACGCGGTGCGCGCCGGGCAGGAACTGGTCAGCCTCGACGACCGCGTCGAGGTGGCCACGCTGAAGAGCCTGCAGGCGCAGCGCCGGCTGGCCGACATCAACTTCGAGCGCGACCAGCGGCTGCTCGCGACCAAGGCCATATCGCGCACCGACTTCGACAAGACCGAGTCGGTGCTGAAGGACATCAGCGCGCAGGTCGAGAAGACCGAGGCGGTGATCGCGCGCAAGCACCTGCGCGCCCCCTTCGACGGGCGCATCGGCATTCCGCAGGTCGACCCCGGGCAGTACGCGACCGAGGGGCAGGCGATCGTGACGCTGCAGGCGCTCGACACCCTCGAGGTCGATTTCGCGCTGCCGGAGCAGGAACTGCCCCGGCTGGCCGTGGGTCAGCGCGTGCGCTGCCGCGTGCAGGCCTACCCGGAGCAGAGCTTCGAGGGCCACGTGAGCGCGATCGACGCCAAGGTCGACGGCAATACGCGCAACGTGCTGGT
>CAYXJM010000271.1:0-4284 GCA_964465455.1 uncultured Klebsiella sp. | reverse complement strand
CCCGGCTCCTCTGTCGCCGCTTCCCTGACCCGGTAAGCGAGCGCTTCCGCCACGTGCGCGGAGGCGATATCCGTGCAGTCGTCCAGATCCGCGATGCTGCGCGCGACGCGCAGCACGCGGTGGTACGCGCGCGCCGACAAGCCCCACTTCCTCGTCGCCGTCACCAGCAGCGCCTGGTCGGCGCCGGCGAGGCGCGCGACGTGCTCGAGCTCGCGCGCGCCGAGCAGGCTGTTGGTCTTGCCCTGGCGCCGCTGCTGGCGTTCGCGCGCGGCGATCACGCGCGCGCGCACCGTCGTGCTCGATTCCTCCGCCGACGCATCCGCGGCGCCGAACAGCGCCTCGCCCGGGCGCGACACCTCGAGCAGCAGGTCGAACCGGTCCAGCAGCGGCCCCGAGAGCCGGTCGCGGTAGCGCTGCACCTGCTCCGGCGTGCAGCGACAGTCGCGGAAACCCGCGCCGAGGTAGCCGCACGGGCACGGGTTCATCGCGGCCAGCAGCTGGAAGCGCGCGGGGAAATTCACGCGCCGCGCCGCGCGCGCGATCGCAATCGAGCCGGATTCCAGCGGTTCGCGCAGCAGTTCCAGCATGCGCCGCGGCCACTCGGGCAGCTCGTCGAGGAACAGCACGCCGTGGTGCGCCAGCGTGATCTCGCCGGGGCGCGGGTTGCCGCCGCCGCCGACCAGCGCGACGGCGGAAGCGCAGCGGTGCGGTGCGCGGAAGGGACGATGGCCCTGCGGCGAACCCACGTCGTCGAAGCCGGCCACGGAGCGGATCGAGGCCACCTCGAGCCATTCGTCGTCGCCGAGCGGCGGCAGGATGCCGGGCATGCGCGTGGCGAGCATGGTCTTGCCGGTGCCCGGCGGGCCGCTCATCAGCAGGTTCAGGCTGCCGGCCGCCGCGATCGCGAGCGCGCGTTTCGCGCGCGGTTGCCCGCGCACCTCCGCGAGGTCCGCCGTCGCGGCGGGCGGCGCCGGGGGCGGCGGGGAGGCCGGGTCGATCAGCACGGAGCCGTTCAGGTGCGCGCACACCTGCAGCAGGTTCCGCGCCGGCAGCACGCACGCGCCGGGGATGCGCGCGGCCTCGGCGGCGTTGCCCTCCGGCAGCACCAGTGCGCGGCCCGCGGCGTGGGCCGCGAGCGCCGCCGGCAGCGCGCCGCACACCGGGCGGATCTCGCCGTTCAGCGCGAGCTCGCCGATGAACTCGAAGTCGTCGAAGGTCGTGCGGTCCACCTGCCCCGAGGCACCGAGGATGCCGAGCGCGATGGCGAGGTCATAGCGTCCGCCGCCGTCCTTCGGCAGGTCCGCCGGGGCGAGATTGACGGTGATGCGCGAGAGCGGGAACTCGAAGTGCGAGCTGAGCAGCGCGCTGCGCACGCGGTCCTTGCTCTCGCGCACCGCGGTCTCGGGCAGCCCCACGATCGCGGTGCGCGGCAGGCCGCTGGAGAGGTGGATCTCGACGCGCACCGCCGGGGCGGCGATGCCGATCTGGGCTCGGGTGGCGATGGTGGCGAGTTGCATGATCCGTCCCTGGATGCATGGTGGGTCTCCGCGCGCCGCTACTCCCTGGCGCGCTCCAGTTCCGCGAGGTGTTCCTGCAGCCGCGCGAGCTCGTCCTCGAGCTTCGCGAGCTGCTCGCGCGTGCGTTCCAGCGTCTCGAGCTGCGCGTCGAACTGCTCGCGCGTCACCAGGTCGAGCCGCGCGAACACGCCCTGCACGATCGTGTTCAGGCTCTTCTGCATGTCCTCGCGCGCGGCGCTGTCGCCGATGAAGCGGCCGAGCTGATCGCCGAGACTGCGTATCAGGTTGTCATTGATCATCGCTGCGGAACGTCTCCCCGGGTACCGCGCGATTCTAAACGATTGCACCCCCGCCGCCAGTGTCCGGCCGCCATCGCGTACCACGAGCGTGCGCACGATTCCGGAGCGTTCGCACCATCATGGTGCGTGCTCGCGCGAAGCACGCCGCCGAGCCCGATCGGGCGCACGCTGCGTCCCGCATTCAATCGTTTGTTTTTGCTCCGTTTTCGATGCTTGGCACGCACCCTGCAGTGGCAGAGGCGAACCAGGATGCCATGCCATGGCGGTGCGGCCCGGTGAACAACCTACCGAATGATTCAAGGAGACGAAACGCATGAAACTGAGAGCGATGATGACAGCGGGGGCAGCCGCCCTGGCGATGGGATCGATGGGTGTCGAGGCCGCCAGCTACACCGGCAACGTCGCGGTGGCGACCGATTACGTGTTCCGCGGCATCTCCCAGACGCAGGAGCGTCCCGCGATCCAGGGCGGTTTCGACGCCACCTTCGACAGCGGCATCTACGCCGGCATCTGGGCGTCGAACGTGAACTTCGGCACCGACGCCAGCACCGAGATGGACTACTACGGCGGCTACTCGGGCAGCTTCGGCTGCTCGTCGTGCAGCTACAAGATCGGCTTCATCTATTACGACTACGACGGCGATCCGCAGTTCGACTACGTCGAGGCCGCGGCCTCGGTGACCTACGGCGGCCTGACGGTGGGACTCAACTGGTCGCCCGAGTACCTCGGCGACGGCACCACCGACGCGATCGGCGACGAGGTCGAGTTCTGGTACCCGTACGCCAACTACAGCTACGCGCTGCCGTGGTGGGATCTCTCGCTCGCGCTGCACGTGGCCGGGAACATCATGAGCGAGGACGGCGTGTTCGAGCCCGAAGAGGACAACTACACCGAGTGGTCGGTGGGCCTCAGCCGGACCTTCAAGGAAATGGGCGGCATCACCCTCGGCCTGACCTACTGGGACACCACCGTCGACGACCTCTGGGGCGTGGGCGCCGACGATGCCGACGGGCGCGTGGTGTTCTCGGCCAGCAAGGCCCTGTGATCGCCTGACACCAACGGACCCGCCGCGCTGCGGCGGGCGCATCAAAGGAGATGCAAACATGAAGATGGTTACTGCGATAGTGAAGCCCTTCAAGCTCGACGACGTGCGCGAGTCGCTCTCGGAAATCGGCGTGCAGGGCATCACGGTCAGCGAGGTCAAGGGCTTCGGCCGCCAGAAAGGGCACACCGAGCTCTATCGCGGCGCCGAGTACGTCGTGGACTTCCTGCCGAAGGTGAAGATCGAGGTCGTCGTGGCCGAGGGCATCGTCGAGCAGGTGATCGAGGCCGTTACCAAGGCCGCGCGCACCGGAAAGATCGGCGACGGCAAGATCTTCGTGACGCCTGTCGACCAGGCCGTGCGCATCCGCACCGGCGAGACCGGCGAGGAGGCGGTATGAGCAACAACACAGCCATCACTCGGAGCGATCCCATGAAGAAGACACTCCTGGGCATAGCGGGCAGCGCGCTGCTCGCGCTGGCGCCGGCGCTCGCCCTTGCCGACGCGCCCACGCCCGACAAGGGCGACATCGCGTGGATGCTGACCGCGACGCTGCTGGTCACGCTGATGACGATACCGGGCCTCGCGCTGTTCTACGGCGGCATGGTGCGTTCGAAGAACGTGCTGTCGGTCCTGATGCAGGTGCTGATCGTCTTCTGCCTCGCGACCGTCGTGTGGGTGGTCTACGGCTACAGCCTCGCGTTCACCACCGGCAACGCGTTCTTCGGCAGCCTCGACAAGATGTTCCTGAGCGGGGTCGACGCCACGACGCTGGCGGCGACGTTCTCGAAGGGCGTCTACATCCCCGAGTACGTGTACATCGCGTTCCAGGGCACGTTCGCGGCGATCACGCCCTGCCTCATCGTCGGCGCCTTCGCCGAGCGCATGAAGTTCGGCGCGGTGCTGGTCTTCGTGATGATCTGGCTGACGGTCGTGTACTTCCCGATGGCGCACATGGTGTGGTTCTGGGACGGCCCCGACGCCTACACCGACGCCGAGACGGCGGCTGCCGCCGCGAGTCACGCGGGCTACCTGTTCCAGCTCGGCGCGCTCGACTTCGCCGGCGGCACGGTGGTGCACATCAACGCGGGTATCGCGGGCCTCGTGGGCGCGCTGCTGATCGGCAAGCGCATCGGCTACGGCACCACCTCGATGGCGCCGCACAACCTGCCGCTCGTGATGATCGGCGCCTCGCTGCTGTGGGTCGGCTGGTTCGGCTTCAACGTCGGCTCCAACCTCGAGTCCAACGCCTTCACCGGGCAGGTGTACATCAACACCGTGCTCGCCACCGCGGTGGCCACGCTGGTGTGGACGCTGGTCGAGTGGGCGGTGCGCGGCTCGCCGACCATGCTGGGTGCCGCCTCGGGTGCGGTCGCGGGCCTCGTCGCGATCACCCCGGCCTGCGGCTGGGTCGGCCCGATGGGTG
>CAYXJM010000270.1:0-4291 GCA_964465455.1 uncultured Klebsiella sp. | reverse complement strand
AAGGAGTGATGCGATGACGGGAATCGTGGCATGCGGGGCCTGGATCCCCGCGCGGCGCCTGCCGCTGCCGCTGCTGGCGGGCAAGGCGGCACGCGAAGGCGCGCCGGAGCGCACGCTGGCCTGGATCGACGAGGACGCGGTGACGATGGCGGTGGAGGCGGGGCGCGACTGCCTCGAGGGGCGCGACACGGCCGATATCGACCTGCTGCTGTTCGCGACTACCACGGGTCCCTTCGCCGAGAAACAGGGCGCCGCGATCATCGCCGCGGCGCTGGCGCTCGCGCCCGGCGTGCGCACGGCGGACGTCGCGGCGTCGCTGCGCGCCGGCACGCAGGCGCTGCTGCTCGCCTTCGACGCCGTGCGCGCGGGTTCCGCGCGCAGCGCGCTGGTGCTGGTCGCGGATTGCCGCGAGGGCGCGCCGGGCTCGGCGCTGGAGGCGAACGGCGGCGATGCCGCCGCGGCCTTCCTGGTCGGCGTCGGCGATCCGCTGATCGAACTCGTCGACGGCGCCAGCGAGAGCTGCGAGATCGTCGACGTGTGGCGCCGCCCGGCGGACCGTTTCACGCACAGCTGGGAGGAGCGCTTCGTGCTCGCCCACGGTTATCTCGAACCCGCGCGCGCCGCGGTCCGTCGCCTCGGCGAGCGCGGGCGCATCGACCCCGCTGCCTGCACGCACCTCGTGCTGTCGGCGCCGGATCGCAAGGCACACGAGTCGCTGGCCCGCGCGCTGCGCCTGTCGTCGAGCGTGGCCGATCCGCTCTTCGGCAGCGTGGGCGCCTGCGGTTGCGCGCACGCGCTGCTGCAGCTGGCGGCGCTCGCGGAACGCGCCGAGCCGGGCAGCACGGCGCTGCTGCTCGCGCACGGCGACGGCGCCGACGCGCTGGCGCTGCGCTTCGGCCGCCGCGCGGAGCCGCGCATGGCGTCACGCCTCGCGCGGCGCCTGCCGCTCGCGAGTGCCGAGCAGTACCGCCGCGCGCGCGAGCTGATCGCCACCGAATACGCCGGCAACGATTTCCAGGGCGTCTCGGCCACGGTGCACCACCGCGAGCGCGCCGAGGACCTCGCGCTCACGGGGCAGCGCTGCGACTGCGGCCTGCACCAGTTCCCGCGCGGACGCGTGTGCGGCGGCTGCGGCGCGGTCGACCGTTTCACCGCGGTGCGCTACGCGGAGCGCACCGCGCAGCTCGTGACCTACACGCTCGATGCCTTCTTTCCCACGCCGGACCCGCCCACCGCGGTGGGCGTGGTGCAGGTCGAGGACGGGCCGCGCATCTACCTGCAGCTGACCGACCTGCCGGCGGCCGAGGTGAAACTCGGCATGGCGCTCGAGTTCACGTTCCGGCGCATCCACACCGTGGGCGGCCGGCCGAACTACTTCTGGAAGTGCCGGCCGCGCGGGGAGGCAGCATGAGCATCGCGGGCAAGGCGGCGATCGTGGGCGCGGGCTGCAGCGCATTCGCCGAACACTGGACGAGGAGCGCCGAGGACCTGCTGGTCGACGCGGTGCTGGAGGCCTGTGCCGACGCGGGCATCAGCGAGCCGCAGCGCCAGATCGACGCGGTCTTCGCCGGTTCGCTGTACGCGCCGATGGGACCGGTGCACGTCACCGAGGCGCTGAAGCTCTACAAGCCGACCACGATGGTCTACAACTACTGCGCGACCGGCACCGAGGCGCTGCGCGCCGCCGTGATGGCGGTCGTCTCCGGCGCGCACGACACGGTGCTCGCGGTCGGCTTCGACAAGCCCAAGGACCGCGGCGTCGCGGGACCCAGCGTGAACATCCGCGGCGTGCGCGACCTGCCCGAGACCCCGGCCGGCTGGTTCGCGCTGTGCGCGGCGCCGTATTTCGCGCGCTTCGGCGCGGGGCGCGAGGATCTCGCGCGCATCGCGGTGAAGAACCACCACAACGGCACGCTGGCGCCGAAGAGCTTCCTGAAGAAGGAGATCACGGTCGAGGAGGCGCTCGCGGCGCGCATGATCTCCTGGCCCTTCGGTCTCTACGACTGTGCCGCGCAGACCGACGGCGCGGCCGCGGTGATCGTCACGCGGCGCGAGCTCGCGCGCAACCACCACGACCGCGCGGTGGTCGTGCGTGCCGTGGCGAGCGCCTCGGCGCCGCACCCGCACACCGATCCGGCGCACGACTTCCTGCGCTGGAAGCCGACCGTGGCCGCGGCCGGGGCCGCCTACGCGATGGCGGGCATCACGGACCCGATGCGCCAGATCGACGTCGCGCAGCTCCACGACTGCTTCACGCTCACCGAGCTGCTGAGCTACGAGGACCTCGGCTTCATCGCGAAGGGCGCGGCGCGCGAGCACATCGCCGCCGGCACCTTCGCGCTCGGCGGCGAGCTGCCCGTCAACACCGACGGCGGCCTCAAGGCCTTCGGCCACCCCACGGCCGCGACGGGCCTGCGCATGGTCTACGAGAACGTGCTGCAGCTTCAGGGCCGCGCGGGCGCGCGCCAGGTGCCCGGCGCCAGCGTGGCGCTCAGCCACAACATCGGCGGCTACCCCACGGGTTGCGCCGTCAGCATCCTCGCGCGGGAGTGAGGCGCATGGACTTCACGACGATAAGGTACGAGCTGCGCGAGGGCGTCGCGCTGATCACGCTGGACCGGCCGCAGGCGCACAACGCCGTGAATTCGGTGATGAGCCGCGAGCTGCCGCTGGCGTGGCAGCGCTTCGTCGCGGACGACGCGGCGCTGGTCGCGATCGTCACCGGGGCGGGCGAGCGCGCGCTCTCGGTGGGCGCCGACCTCGCGGACCTGCCGGAAACCGACGGCGAGGGTCGCTTCGGGACGCTCGCGAGCATGCGCTGGAGCGCGCTGCAGAACCGGGTGTGGAAGCCCGTGATCTGCGCGGTCAACGGCATGGCGGTCGGCGGAGGCCTTCACTTCGTGGCCGACAGCGACATCGTGATCGCGGCCGAGCACGCGACATTCTTCGACACGCACGTCAAGGTGGGCATGGTGGCGGGGATGGAGCCGGCGACGCTCGCGCGCCGGATCCCGCTCGAGGCGGTGCTGCGCATGACGCTGGTCGGCGGCAACGAGCGCATGAGCGCGGAGCGCGCCCTGGCACTCGGGCTGGTCGGGGAAGTGGTGCCCGGCGAGCGCCTGCTCGCACGCGCCTTCGAGGTCGCCGACATGGTGAAGGGCAACTCCCCGGCGGCCATGGCGCGCAGCAAGCGCGCGATCTGGGAAGGCGCGGACCGCGGCCTCGGCGCGGCGCTGGAGCACGCGTGGGAACTGATCATGCAGCAGAACCACCATCCCGACATCGAGGAAGGCGCACGCGCGTTTCTCGAAAAGCGCGCGCCGCGATGGCGTCCATTCAGCGAGTGCTGAGCGCACGGGCCGAAGCAGGGCGAGCAGATGAAAGAGATCACGCTGGACGACAAGTACACCGCGACGGGCGGGCGCGTCTACCTGAGCGGCGCGCAGGCGCTGGTGCGGCTGCCGCTGATGCAGCGCCAGCGCGACCTCGCGATCGGCCTGAACACCGCGGGCTTCATTTCCGGTTACCGCGGCTCGCCGCTCGGCGTCTACGACCTCGCGCTGTGGCAGGCCGGGCGTTTCCTGCGCGAGCACCACGTGCACTTCCAGCCCGGCGTCAACGAGGACCTCGCGGCCACCGCGGTGTGGGGTTCGCAGCAGCTGAAGGAGATCGGCGAATCGCCCTACGACGGCGTGTTCGCGATGTGGTACGGCAAGGGCCCCGGCGTGGACCGCTCCGGCGATCCGCTGAAGCACGGCAACTACGCGGGCAGCGCGCGCCACGGCGGCGTGCTGGTGCTCTGCGGCGACGACCACGGCGCGCGCTCGTCCACGATCGCGCACCAGAGCGACCACGCGCTGATCCACTTCGGCATGCCGATCCTGTTTCCCGCCACGATCCAGGAGTACCTGGACCTCGGGCTGCACGGCTTCGCGCTGTCGCGCTACGCCGGCTGCTGGGTCGGCTTCAAGTGCGTGACCGACGTGGTCGAGGGCTCCGCCTCGGTGGCCGTCGACCGCGAGCGCGTGCGCATCGTGCAACCGGCGGACTTCCAGTTGCCGCCGGGTGGCCTGAATCTCCGGCTCGGCGTGGTGCCGCTGGCCGCCGAGGCGCAGGCCCTGCTGCGCCTCGAGGCGGCCAAGGCCTATGTGCGTGCCAACGGCCTCGATCGCGTGACCTGGCCCAAGCCGCGCACGCGCCTCGGCATCGTGAGCACCGGCAAGGCCTGGCTCGACGTCATGGACGCGCTGGCGCAGCTCGGCATCGACGAGGCGCGCGCCGCGGAGCTCGG
>CAYXJM010000269.1:1484-4293 GCA_964465455.1 uncultured Klebsiella sp. | reverse complement strand
GTCCCGGCTGGTGCGGCCGGTCAGGATGCTGGTGGCGAGCGGCGGGCGCATGCCGCGGGAAGGCAGGGTGTGTCCGCCGCCCTCGATCATGTAGTGCGCGATCTCCGGGTGGCCCTCGGCCTGCCAGCGCTCGACCCGCACGCGCGTGCCGTCCTCGGGGTCGCGGTCGGGCAACTCCTCGATCGTCGGCTCGTCGTCTTGGCCCGCGAGCCGTGCCCAGTAGCGCGCGGTTGCCTGCGACGAGAGGACTTCGCCGCGGCTGCTGTTGCCGAGCATCGACACGAGGCCGCCCGCGAACGGGTTCACCGGATCCTCGGTGCCGTTGAAGATCGCGGTGGCAACGCCCGTGCCCGACTCGCGGCAGTCGCGCGTAGCGGGTACCGGCAGTCCCGCCGCCATCGGCGCGATCGCGAGCACGAGATCGGGCCGCTCGAGCCCGAGCCGGTAGGCCATGTGTCCGCCGTTCGAGAGTCCCGTGACCAGCACGCGCGCGCGGTCTGCGCCCAGTTCGCGCGCGAACCAGTCGATCATCGCGGCGAAGAACGCCGGGTCGTCGATGTTGCGCGTGTTCGCGGCGTAGTCCGCCGTGCCCCGGCAGTCGTTCCAGTGCTTCCCGATGCCCTGCGGGTAGACCACGATCGCTCCCTCGGCGGCGGCGATGCGTTCGAAGCCGAAGGCCGTGGCCTCGCGCATTCCGGCGGCGCTGCCCATGGATCCGTGCAGCACGAAGACGATCGGCGCGCCGCCTCCGAGGCCCGGCGGCGCGTAGTACAGGAATTCGCGGGTCATGCCCGCGACCTCGAGCGTGCGCTGCCCGAGCGCCGCGTGCCACGGTGGCTGCCCGTCGTCGACGGGTCGCGGCTGGAAGGCGTACCACGCGAAGGCGCCTGCCACCACGAGCAGCAGCACGATGCCGCGGCGACGGTTCATCGTTGTTGCCATGCGCGTGTCCTCCGGGGTTCATCGATGAGCGGGCGGTGATCGTCTTCGCGCGCAGCATACCCCGTCGGGGGTGGATCCCGGGGACACGGCGCCAACCCCGCCTGCTTATACTGCGCGAGCGGACAACAGGCATCTTCCCGGAGGATCGGCCCATGCTCGTCGGCGTGCCCAAGGAGATCAAGACCCACGAATACCGCGTCGGCCTGACCACGGGCAGCGTCAGCGAACTCGTGCACCACGGCCACGGCGTGATCGTCGAGACCATGGCGGGCGCCGGCATCGGGCTCAGCGACGAGATGTACCGGCGCGCCGGCGCCGAGATCGTGGGCAGCGCGGCCGAGGTCTTCGCGCGCGCCGATATGCTCGTCAAGGTCAAGGAGCCGCAGCCCCACGAGTGCCGGATGCTTCGCGAGGGGCAGGTGCTGTTCACGTACCTGCACCTTGCGCCCGATCCGGAGCAAACGCGGGCGCTGCTCGATTCGGGCTGCGTCGCGATCGCTTACGAGACCGTGACCGGGCCCGGCAACACGCTGCCGCTGCTGTCGCCGATGAGCGAGGTGGCGGGGCGCATGTCGATACAGGCCGGCGCGCATTGCCTGGAGAAGGAGCAGGGCGGCTCGGGGGTGCTGCTGGGCGGCGTGCCCGGCGTGGAGGCCGCGAAGGTGGTGGTGCTGGGCGGCGGCGTGGTCGGCACCAACGCGGTCCGCATGGCCATGGGCATGGAGGCGCACGTGACCGTGATCGACAAGTCCCTGCAGCGCCTGAAGGAGCTCGATTTCCGCTTCGGCGGCATGCTGAACACGATCTACGCCACCCGCGAGGCGGTGCAGCGCCACGTGACGGGCGCCGACCTCGTGATCGGCGCGGTGCTGGTGCCGGGCGCCGCGGCGCCGAAGATGGTGACCGAGGACATGGTCAGGGCGATGAAGCCTGGCTCGGTGCTGGTCGACGTCGCGATCGACCAGGGCGGCTGCTTCGAGACCAGCCACCCGACCACGCACGCCGATCCCACCTTCACGAGGCACGGGGTGGTGCACTACTGCGTGGCGAACATGCCGGGCGCGGTGGCGCGCACCTCGACCTTTGCGCTGAACAACGCGACGCTGCCCTTCGCGCTCGCGCTGGCCGACAAGGGCTACCGCAAGGCGCTCGCCGACGATGCGCACCTGCTGAACGGGCTGAATGTGCACCGCGGCGAGATCACCTGCCAGGCCGTTGCCGAAGCGCTGGGGCAGCGCTGGACGCCCGCGCCGCAGGCGATCGCCCGGTCGTCGTAGGTCCGGCCGCCGGATGGCTCCCGCGCCCTGTAGAATCCGCCCATGCAATCCACGGCAGCAGGACAACCCCCGCGCGTGCGCGCGAGCGCAGTGCAGCGCCGTCGCGCCATCATCGAGGCCACGCTGCGCGTGATGGCGCGCGACGGTCTGCGCGCGGTGAGCCACCGTGCCGTGGCGGCCGAGGCGGCGGTGCCGCTCGCGAGCACCACCTACTACTTCCGCGATCTCGAGGACCTGATCATCGAGTCCTTCCTGCACTGGTCGGACGCGCAGCGCCGCGACATCGAGGCCTTCCAGGCACGCGTGCTCGCGCTGCTCGACCAGACCCGCGCCGCCGGCAACGCCGAGGCGCTGGCCGACGCCGCCAGCGCCTGGGTGCTGGACCAGGTCCAGCGCCTGCGCGACGACCGGGTGCTGGAATACGCCTTCCTGCACGAGGCGATCCGCGTGCCGCGCCTGCGCGCCGCGCTGGAACGCCAGCAGCAGGGGCACCTGGATTTCCTGCGCGGGTTCCACGCCGCGCTGGGCTCGCCGCAGCCGGAGCTGGACGCCCAGATCACCAACAGCGTGCTGCTCGGGCTGGAGAAGAG
>CAYXJM010000269.1:0-1384 GCA_964465455.1 uncultured Klebsiella sp. | reverse complement strand
GGCCTGCCACGGCGAGTCCGGCGCCGGCAACGAGGCGCTGCAGGCGCCCGCGCTGGCGGGCCTCGATGCGGCCTACCTCGAGCGGCAGCTGCGGCACTTCCTGGGCGGTGTCCGCGGCGCCGACGGCTCCGGCACGGCGGCCGCGCAGATGCGCGCCTCGGCCGCGCTGCTGCCCGATGCCGGCGCGATCGCCGACGTGGCCGCGTACCTCGCCTCGCTGCCGCCGGCCGCGGCGGCGGCGCCGGTCGCGGGCGCCGACCTGCGCAACGGCTCGAACCATTACCAGGCCTCCTGCGGCGCCTGCCACGGCGGGCGTGCCGAGGGCAATGCCGCGCTGTTCGCCCCGCGCCTCGCCGGTCAGCACACGGCGTACCTGAAGCGGCAGTACCTCGATTTCCGCCAAGGGCTGCGCGGCGCGCACCCCGACGACAAGTACGGCCGGCAGATGAAGATGATGTCGGCGGCGCTGCCCGCGGCGAAGGACCTGGACGACGTGCTGGGCTTCATCGCGGCGCAGGCGCCGGCGGAATAGCGCGCGATGCACTGGCGCTCGGGTGTCGCGCTGCTCGGCATGGTGCTGGGCGCCGCCGCGCTGGCCGCGCCGGCCGGGGAATTCCGGTTGAGCGAGCGCTGCCCGCCGAGCTTCGAGAAGACCGCGGCCGGCCGCTGCGAGCTGCGCTCCCTGTACCAGTTCTACGACTCGCTCGGCGGCAAGGGCCTCGGCGGCACGCAGACCGGGCTGCCGCCGCAGCGCGACGGCTTCACGCCCGCGCAGATCGACCTCGGGCGCTACCTGTTCTTCGATCCGCTGCTCTCCGCCGAGGGCACGATGTCCTGCGCCAGCTGCCACCACCCGGATCTCGGCTTCAGCGACGGGCGCGCGCGCTCGCTCGGCCCGCACGGCGAGGACGTCGGCCGCGCCGCGCCCACGCTGTGGAACGTCGCCTTCCTGAAGACCTTCTTCTGGGACGCGCGCGCGCACTCGCTGGAGGAGCAGGCGACCGGGCCTCTCTACTCGGACAAGGAGATGGGCAACACGCCGGAGCGGCTGCTGGCGGCGCTGCGCGCCAGCGCGAGCTACGAGCGCCTGTTCCGGGAGGCCTTTCCCGGGGCGGACGAGGCCGTGACGCTGGAGCGCGTCTACACCGCGCTCGCGGCCTTCCAGAGCTCGCTGATCTCGCTGAACAGCCGCTACGACCGCTACGCGCAGGGCTACCACGAGGCCTTGAGCCCGCGCGAGATCGAGGGCATGAACGTGTTCCGCTCCTTCGTGGCGCGCTGCGCCGAGTGCCACACGCCGCCGCTGTTCACGAACCAGCAGGTCGCCGTGCTCGGCACGCCGGAGCCCGACGGGCGGCCGATCGACGTGGGCGCCGAGAAGACC
>CAYXJM010000268.1:0-4305 GCA_964465455.1 uncultured Klebsiella sp. | reverse complement strand
TCGGCTACGACGACTCGCTCGACGTGTTCGGCGTGCACTGCGTCGGCGGCATCCTCGGTGCGATCCTGACCGGCGTCTTCGCCGATCCGCAACTGGGCGGCGCAGGCTTCTACGACTGGGTGACCATGGAAGTGGCTCCGTACGACATGCTGGCCCAGGTCATCATCCAGGCGAAGAGCGTCGGCGTGACGCTGCTGTGGTCCGGCCTGGTGAGCCTGGTGGCCTTCAAGCTGATCGACCTGACGATCGGGCTGCGCGTCTCGGAAGAGACCGAGCGCCAGGGCCTCGATACGGCCGAGCACGGCGAGCGCGCCTACGGCTGAGGGCACGCGCCCTCCCCGCGCGGGGAGGGCGCGAGCACCGGGTTCTCACGCTCGTGTCACGCGGGCTTTCTCGCCCGCAACCGTACCGGTCTCGATTCTCCTGTTTGGCGCCCCCCGGGGCGCCTTTTTTGTCTGCGGGCGCGGACGGCGCCGGACGCCCGGGCGCCCGATCGGCCCGTCCTCCCGATCGCCGCCGCGTTGCCGCGCTGCCCGGCCTGATGCACCATGCCGCGCATGAAGCCCGCGCCGCGCCGATGGCCGCTGTTCCTGCTCCTCTGTGCCTGCGCGTCCGTGCGCGCGGAGATCTGGCGCTGGACCGATGCCGAGGGCCGCGTGCACTTCGGCGATCGCGCCCCGCAGGGCGCGCAAGCGCAGCGCCTCGAGGCGCCCGCGGCGGCGAGCCCCGACCCGGAGCTCGCGCGGCATCGCGAGCGCAGCCGCAAGCTTCTCGAGGTGTGGGATGCCGAGCGCCGGGCGCGCAACGCGGCCGCCGCGACCGCCGCGGCCGAGACCGCCGAGCGGGAACAGGCCTGCGCGGAGTTGCGTGCCGAGCTCGCGCGCGCACGCCAGGCCGCCTACCTCGTGCGCCGCGCCGACGACGGCGCCCGGCAGATCCTCGGCGGCGCCGAGCGCGCGCAGTACGAAACCACGCTCGCCGATGCCATCGCGGCGCATTGCCGCTGACGCGCGCTGTTGTGGCGCAACGGGCGCCCAGTATAATTCGCGCCGGCTCGCCAGCCGGCGCCGCCACGTCCCGGGAGACACGCGATGAAACTGATCACGGCCATCATCAAGCCCTTCAAGCTCGACGACGTGCGCTCGGCGCTGTCCGACATCGGCGTGCAGGGCGTCACGGTCAGCGAGGTCAAGGGCTTCGGCCGCCAGAAAGGCCACACCGAGCTCTATCGCGGCGCCGAGTACGTGGTGGATTTCCTGCCCAAGGTGAAGCTCGAGATCGCGGTCGACGACGCGCAGACCGACGCGGTGATCGAGGCGATCCGCGCCGCGGCCAACACCGGCAAGATCGGCGACGGCAAGATTTTCGTCGCGCCGCTCGAGCAGGTCATCCGCATCCGCACCGGCGAAACGGGGCCCGATGCCATCTGAGTGTGCTGCCACGTCCAGGTAATAAAAACGTGGCATGAAATAAGCAAAAAGTTTTTGACTCGCGAGCGGCTGGTCTATAAGTAAGCGCTGTGGCGCGGGCGCCGTGCCGCGGCGGATCGTGGCGGCATCAGCTTGTTGACGACGGGAAGGAAGATTCATGTCATCCGAAGAAGACGAAACCGAAACCGAGGCCGTTGATTCCGATGCCGTGGAGGCCGAGGCCGCGGTTGCCGCCTCGACGCGCGAGGAACTCGTCGAGACGCGCTCCTCCGAGGCCCGGCGCAAGCTGCGCGAGCAGATGCAGGCCGAGATCGACGCCTTCCTCAAGGCCGGCGGCCGCATCCAGCAACTCGAGCCCACGGTGAGCGCGCAGACCGCTCCGCTCACGGCCACCGCGGGCAACGAGGTCGCCTGAGCCGCGACCGCCGCGCGGCCGTAGCGGGCCGCGCGCGCCGCTGCCGGCGGTCGCTTCAGTTTCCTTCCAGATCCCCGATCAGCGCCGGCAGTTCCGCGAAGTCGCGGAACTGCGCGTGCGGGGCGTGCTCGCCGTCGTGCTCGCGGCCCTCGCGGTTGAACCACACCGCGGTCAAGCCGGCGCGGCGCGCGCCCAGCACGTCGTGCTCGAGATGGTCGCCGACGTGCAGCGCCCGCGCGGGCGGCACGTCCGCGGCCCGCAGCGCGGCCTCGAAATGCGCTGGCGCGGGCTTGCTCGCACCGAGCGACTCGGCGCTGAACGCGAAGCGGAAATGGCGCCCGAGCGGCAGCCGGAACACGTCGGCGTTGCCATTGGTCAGCGCGCCGAGCACGTAGTGGCGGGCGAGCTCCGCGAGCACGGCGTCGACCGCGGCGAAGGGCTCGATGTCGTGCCGCCCTTCCATGAACACCGCGAAGGCTTCCGCCGCGAGCCGCCGTGCCGCGGCCTCGTCGTGTCCGCAGGCGACGAGCGCGAGGCGCATGGCCTCGAGGCGCAGTTCGCCGATGCGGTGGCGCAGCTCGGGGCGCTCGCGGTGGAGCTGCCTGCGCAGTTCCATCAGCGCGGCGCGGTCGAAGCGTTCGGGTACGCCCGGGCAGTGCGTGCGCATCCACTGCTCCACGCGCTGCTCCGCGCGCGCGAGCACCGGCCCGACGTCCCAGAGCGTGTCGTCGAGGTCGAAGGTGATCAGGGCATAGCGCCGTTTTGCCATCGCTCGCCTGCCGGGCCTCACTTGCGCTTGCGCGCCGCGCGCGGATGCGCCGCGTCGTAGACCTTCGCGAGGTGCTGGAAGTCGAGGTGCGTGTAGATCTGCGTGGTCGAGAGGTTGGCGTGGCCCAGCATCTCCTGCACCGAGCGCAGGTCGCCGCTGGATTCCAGCACGTGGCTCGCGAAGGAGTGGCGCAGCATGTGCGGGTGCAGGCGCTGCGCCAGCTGGCGCTCGCGGCCGTGCAGCACCAGGCGCTTCTGCACGGCGCGCACGCCGATGCGCGTGCCGCGCCGCGTCACGAACAGCGCCGGCGTGTGCGCCGCGCGCGCGCAGTCGCGGCGCAGTTCCAGCCAGCGCCGCAGTGCCGCGACCGCGAGCTTCCCCACCGGCACCGTTCGCGTCTTGGCGCCCTTGCCGGTCACCGTGACCAGCGCGCCGGCGAGGTCCAGGTCGGGACAGTCCAGGCCGCAGAGCTCCGCGAGGCGCAGGCCCGAGCTGTAGAAGAGCTCCATGATGGCCTTGTCGCGCACGGCCTCCCAGCTGTCCGGCTCCAGGTCGAGCAGCTGCGCGGCCTGGTCCACGTCGAGCGTCGCGGGGAGCCGGCGCGGCGACTTCGGCGCCGAGACGCCGAGCGCGGGGTTCGCGCGCAGCGCGCCGATGCTCACCAGGTGGTTGAGGAAGCCGCGGCAGGCGGACAGGAAGCGCTGCAGGCTGCGGCCGCCGAGTCCGCGCCGGTGCAGCGTGGCGACGGCGTGACGGATCGCGTGGGCGTCGATCAGGGCCGTGTCGTCGATGCCGCGCTCCGCGAGCACCGCGCCGAGCAGCGCGAGGTCGCGCCGGTAGGCGGCGAGCGTGTGCGGGGAGGCGCGGCGCGTGGCCTCGAGGTAGCCGAGATAACTCCCGGTGTCACGCGCGAGCCGGCCGCCCGCGTCCATTCACTGCGGGCTGGCGAAGCGCGGCAACAGGCGCTGCAGCACGTCGCCGATGAATTCCATGAACATCGTGCCCATCTCGCCGTGGAAGCGGCGCGCATCGGAACTGCCGAGCGCGAGGATCGCGACCGGGTGCGCGTGGGGCACGGTGACGACCACCGAGGAGAGCACGTCGTCGCCCTGGGCGCCGAACAGCGTCTCGCGCGCCTGCGGGCGCAGCGGACCCGAGACCGGCTTGTCCTGGCGCATGATGCCGCCCAGCGCCGCTTCCGCGGCCGCGCGTGCGATGCGCTCGCCGCCATGCTGCCAGTGGCTCGCGTCGTCCTCGACCAGCAGCAGGCGCGCCTGCTCCACGTCGAACTCGCGCCGCAGCCCCAGCACCAGCACCTGGACCAGCCGCTCGAGCGAATCGGCCTCGAGCAGCGCGAGGATCAGCTGGCGCGTCTTGGTGAAAAGCTCGTCGTTCTCGCGCGCGGTCTCGAGCAGCCGCGTCAGGCGCTGGCGCGAGTCGATGTTGCGCTCGCGCAGCAGCGCCACCTGGCGCTCCACCAGCGACACCGCGGCGCCGGCGCGGTGCGGCAGCTCGAGCTCGGCGAGGATCGCCTCGTGGCGCAGCAGGAAGTCCGGGTGGCGCGCGAGGTAGGCGAGCACCTGCTCCGCGCCGGGCTCGTTGTCGGTCTCGATCTCCGTCGCGCGCATCCGCAGGGTGGCGCCGAATTCTTCTTTCATAGTGCGATCTGTCCTTCGAATACCGTGGTCGCG
>CAYXJM010000267.1:0-4311 GCA_964465455.1 uncultured Klebsiella sp. | reverse complement strand
TGCCGCGCCCGCGCCGGCCGCGAGCCCCGCACCCGCCGAGAGCGCTACCTGAGGCGTCGTCCCGTCCGCGCACGCTCCCGCGACCGGATCCGGCGCGCGGGGGCGCTGCGTGAGGATCCTGCGGCCCGCGCCGGTTCGACGCGCGCCGGGCGCCGCGCACGCGCATGACGGCCCCGTTGCAGTCGCAGCCGGCGCCGGTGAAGCGCCCTCTCGCCGTCGTGCTCGCCATCACGGCCGACATGGCCTTCGCGGCCGCGTGCGTGCTGCGAGGGCTCACACGCTTCCCGCCGGCGGACGACTTCGACGTCGTGGTCTACCACGACGGCCTGCCGGCGCCGGATCAGGCGCGGCTGGCCGCGCTGCGTCCGTGCGCGTTCGTCCGCTACGAGTGCCCGGGGGCGATCCGGGCCGCCGTTCCGGCGGATGCGCTGCGCGCCTTCTCGGCGATGGTCTACGCGAAGTACGAGTGCTTCGCGCTGCTCGCGCGCTACCGCTGCGTGATGTGGCTCGATACGGACATCCTGATCCGCGGCGAGCTGCGCACCCTCGGCGAGCGCAGCGCCGGGGGCGCCGCCTTTGCGCGCGAGGACAAGCCGCTCGGCTTCAACTTCCGCGCGCCGATCGCGGGTTTCGACATGGACCGGCCGTTCTTCAACGCCGGCGTCTTCGCCATCTCCGACCGGCTCGCGGGCTGGGAGCAGGCGCGCGACTGGCTGCTCGATGCCACCGCGCGCCACGCGGGGCAGATCGTGATGGGCGAGCAGGGCATCCTGAACCTGTGGCTGCAGCGCCAGGGCGTGGCGCCGTGCAGCCTGCTGCCCGAGTACAACGTGTTCCGGCACCGGGAGGGCGCGGCGGGCGCGAGGCTGGTGCACGCGGTGGGGCACCACAAGCCGTGGATGGACTTCGGCGACGTGCAGTGGAACGCGGACTACGCGCACTGGCTCGCGCTCGGCGGCACGCCCTGCCCGGTGTGGAAGACGGTGCGATTCATGGCTACGCGCCGGCCGCACCCGCTGCGTCACCGACGCGAGCTGCTGCCGCGTGCCCGCGAGATCGTGCGCTTCCTGTGGCGCCGCCGGGCGCTGGCGCGTGCGGCCCGGCGCGGCTCAGGACCCGGCTAGCCCGATGCTCCGCCCCACCAGTTCCAGCACCCGCGCCACCGCCTCGACGTAGGCGGCGGGCAGCGCCCCGCCCCCGCGCGGCGCCGTCATCGCGGCCGTCACCGCGCGGCGCAGCGCCAGCGCATCGGCGGCGCGGCGCTCGAACACCGCGCAGCGATAGCCCATCAGCAGCCGCTCCACCGGCAGCGCCGCGTCGTGCGGCGCGCTGAAGAGCGCCGCGAGCAGCCGTTCGTGCGCCGCCGCCGCGCGCAGCCGCGCGCGCGCCGCCGCGGGCGCGATGCCGCCGGCGAGCGCCATGCCGGTGGCGGCGCCCGCGGCGAGCCCGTCGAGGTGCGCCGCCATGCGCGCGTGAAAGCCGGCCTTGTCGCGCAGCCAGTCGCCGAGCAGCGCGTCGGGGTCCGCGCCGGCCGCCGCGAGGTCGCGCAGGTGGAAGTGCAGCGCGCGGAACTCGAAGTTCGCGACGTTCGAGCGCCCCGGGAAGAAGGGGTTCATCGAGACGTTGTAGTCGGCGCAGAAGTCGTCGCTGCCGGGCGCCCAGGTCTCGAGCAGGTCGCGGTAGCGCGCGAACTCGAAGTCGACGAAGCGCGCCTCGTTGCCGTCGACCAGGATGTTGCCGGGCTTCAGGTCGTAGTGCATCAGCCCGCGCACGTCCATCGCGTACAGGTGCCCGAGGATCGCGCGCAGCCGCACCGCGTCCAGCGGGTGCGCGACCGGATCCGGGTGCCGCCCGGGCACCTCGTCCATGAACAGGTAATGCGTGCCGTCCGCCGCGACGCGCCCGAGCAGGCCCGGCCCCGCGGTGATGCCCGCGGCGGGCAGCGAGGCGAGAATGGTGGCCTCCCACGCGAAGCTGGTGTCGGCGTTGGTGCGCTGCGGGCCGGGGCGCGGCACCTTCACGACCGCGCGCAGCGTGCGCCCGTCGCGCGCCGCCAGCGGCACGCGGTAGGCGATGGCGTTGTGGTCGCGGCCGAGCTCCACGGCCTCGCCGCGTCGCACCCGTCGCAGCGCGCAAGCGTAGGCCTCCTCCTCGACCGGGTGGCAGCCGGCATCGAGCACCACGCACTCGCGCAGACCGTCGCGGGCCTCCAGGGCCGGGAGCTCGCCGCGCTCAGGCATCGGCGGTCTCCGGCGCGCCGAGCCTGAGCCGCGCGGCCTCGATGTCGCGGGCGTAGTCGATCTCCTGCCAGCGGAAGGGGCCGAAGTCGAAGGCCTCCAGCGCGACGCCGGGGTCCGCGATCAGGCGTCGCATCACGAAGAAGTAGTAGGTCCGCGGCTCGTTGAAGCCGCGCCGGATGCGCTCGTCGAGCGTGCGCGCGAACAGCGCGGCCGCGTGGGCGGAGAGTTTCAGCACCCCGGCGTAGGCGCCGCTGTAGCCGCTGAAGTTCACGCCGAAGCGCGTGATGCGGCCGTCCGCGACCGTGACGTTCAGTTCGCGCGGGTCCAGCACCGTGCTGTCGTAGGCCACCAGCGACTCGGCCGGCGCCGTGAACAGCGCCGCGGCCAGTTCCTCCGAGAGCACGAGGTCGCCGTGCAGCACCATCAACGGGCGATCGAAGGCCGCGCGCGCGAACCACAGCGAGGCGTTGATGCCCGTGATGTCGAAGAAGGGGTTCAGCACGAGGGTGCAGCCCCCGAGCAGCGGCGCGACGGTCTCGCTGCGGTAGCCGAGCACCACGTGGATGTCGGCCGCGGGGTCGTGGCGGCGGATCTGGCGCAGCAGCCGCGCGATCAGCGGCTCGCCGCCGATCTCGATCAGGCACTTGGGCAGCCCCGCGGTGGCGCCGCGGAGCCGCTTGCCCATGCCGGCGGCGAGGATCAGGTAGCGCATGTCGCGGTCACGGAAGCAGGGGCTCGGCGCATCTCAGCCCAGCTTGATCGTGTAGCTGACGGAGGTCTGCGGCGCCGTCCGCGTTGCGGGCCCGAACGGCGTCGGGCCGGCGGGTGCGCCGGCGACGACGTCGAGGCAGCGCGCGGGCAGCGCGAACGCCGGCTCGGCGCCGCGGGCCTCGATCCACGCGCGCTTGGCCGCGATGCGCGCCGACAGCGCCGCGCGCAGCGTGCGAAAGCGCGCCGCGAGGTGCGCCACGGCGCGGGGGTTGTGTACCAGCGCGGCACGGAAGTGCAGCGCGGCCCCGGGGCGCTCGCGCAGCACGAGCTCGCCGTCGGGGCGCAACTCGAAGAACTGCAGCAGGTTGCAGTGGTTGCCGGGATCCAGGCGCCAGGCGTAGAACTCCAGCCCGCGCGAGCTCGCGAGCAGCGCGTAGCTGTCGTCGACGGCCGCGAAGGCCTTGAGCAGGCCGGTGCTGCGGTCGGGCTGGTTGGCGGTGAAGTTCTGCGAGAACACGACCGGCTGCTGCCGCCGCAGCAGGTCGATGCCGCGGTGGGCGAAGTCGTCCGGGTCCGCGATGCCGAGCAGCGCGAGGCAGGTGGGCGCGATGTCGATGGTGCTGGCGAGCGCGGCGCTGCGCCCCGGCGCGAGCGAGGGGTCGCGGATCGCGCACGGCGCCCAGGTGATCTGCGTGTAGGGCTCGGTGGCGTGCACCATGCCGCCCTTGAAGCCGTGGGTCCAGAAGTCGTCGCCGTGGTCGCCGAAGGCGACGATCGTGGTGTTCTCCAGCAGCCCCTTGCGCTCGAGGATCGCGAGCATCTCGCCGAGCGCGTGGTCGGCGACGCCGCAGGCGCGGCGCACCTGGTCGACGAGGCCGTCGGCATGGGGCGCCAGCGCCAGGCTGTGCTCGATGTGCGTGACGAGGTTCCAGGCGTAGATCGCGAAGGGCCCGGCGTCCGTGAGCTCGTCGAAGCGACGGAACAGGGTCGGGAAGTCGTTGGTGGCCCACGCGGGAGGCAGCTCGTCGGGCCACGCGGCGCTCGGCATCTCGCCGCCGGCGTGCTGGCCGTTCAGGCAGAGGAGGCGCGCGTCGTAGCCGTGCCGGTGCAGCGTGGCGAACAGGTTGCGGGTGATTCCGGCGGGGCGGATGCCTTCGAACTCGGCGCTGGCGTCGAACTCGAAGTCGTTGCCGTGCAGCAGGTAGGTGATGGCCATCAGCGTCGAGGTGGCCGACGAGAAGAAGTGGTCGAACACCAGCGACTCGCCCAGCAGGCGGCGCAGGTTCGGGAACGCGTCGCCGAACATCGCCAGCCGTTCGTGGGTGATGCTTTCGAGGTGCAGGATCAGCAGGTTCTTCAC